>NZ_JBJGZZ010000012.1:0-105633 GCF_054050775.1 Blastococcus sp. SYSU DS0533
GCATTACCGTGGGACACGAGAACCTCCGGGCGGATGTGGGCCTTAGACAAGCCACACCCCACTCGGAGGTTCTCCTGCGTTCAAGTCCGGCCGCCGTCACCAACGTCCTGGCCGGGTACACCTAGGCGCGCCACGTGCCCGGCCGCGGCTGGCACTCCGGCGGGCAGGGGTAGCCCGGGTCCCACGGGAAGCCGCCGTCGCGGTGCGCCCAGGTGAGCTGGTAGGCGGGCACGGAGTACTCGTCGGGGCGCTGGTAGAAGCGGTTGGCGCTGAACAGGACGTCTCCCGGGTTGGGGAGCTCCTCCACCACCAGCGGCTCGGCCTCGCCGTGGGTGATCACCTCGCCGGGCACGAGGTCCCGGCCGGCGAGCACCAGACCGGCCACGTGGGTGAGCAGGCCGCACGCAGACTCGCGCCCGACGCCGACCACGACGAGTTCCGGGTGCCCGACCCCGAACAACCCGACGGTGTAGCCGAACGGGGGCTCGTCGGCCTCCTCGCCGCGCATCACGAACTGCACGGCGACCCGGTGGGCACGGATGGTCTGCGTCAACCGGCTGTCCTCCTGGTCGAGCCAGGCGAGCGTGTGCGGATCGGTCGTCATGCCGGACAGCGTGCGACCCGCCACCGACAGCCGGTGCACCCGCGGGACGGTCTGTGGACCGGCAGGTCACCTGGGGACGGCGCCGCGGGACCGATGAGTTCCCCCGGCCCGGGCGGTCGGAGGGTCGTGCAGCAGCTGCTGAGAGTCCAGAACTTCACCGTCTCGCGCGACGGCTTCGGCGCCGGCGAGGGCCAGAGCCTGGAGCGGCCGTTCGGCCACGCCGACCCCATGGAGCTGATGGCCTGGGCCGTCGCGACGGCGAGCTTCCCCGACCGCACCGGCCCCGGCGGCAGCCGCGGCCTCGACGACTACTTCACCCGCGACTTCGCGCACGGCATCGGCGCCGAGATCATGGGCCGCGGCAAGTTCGGCCCCCAGCGCGGCCCGTGGCAGGACCACGAGTGGCGGGGCTGGTGGGGCACCGAGCCGCCGTTCCACACCCCCGTGTTCGTCATGACCCACCACCCGCGGCCGTCGTTCACGCTCTCGGACACCACGTTCCACTTCGTCGGCGGCGACCCGGCCGACGTGCTGGGCGAGGCCCGCGCGGCGGCCGGCGGTCAGGACGTCCGGCTCGGCGGCGGCGCCACCACCGTCCGGGAGTTCTCGGACGCCGACCTCGTGGACACCCTGCACGTCGCGGTGGCACCCGTGGAGCTCGGTCGCGGGGTACGGCTGTGGAGCTCACCCGACGAGCTGCTCGACCGGTTCCACCGCGACGTGGTGCCCAGCCCGAGCGGGGTGGTCCACCACCTCTACTGGCGCCGGTGACCTGACGACGGAGGCGAGCCGTCAGGTCCCGTCGATGCCGAGGACGCTCGCGATCAGGGCGTCGATGATCGTCGTCGCCGCCTTCAGGTCCGGCGTCCGGGCGGCCAGGACGTCGGAGTACAGGAAGGACTCCCCCAGCCGCACCACCGCCAGCGCGAGCAGCGGCACGGGGATCTGCGGCACGAGACCGTGCTCGTCGACGTCACGCTGGAAGAGCTCGGTGTAGGCCTCGACCACCCGGGGCTGGACACGGCCTTGCGGATCGGTGAGCACCCGGATGGCGGTCGCCGGCTCCTCGTCGAGCAGGCGGCGGACCGGGAGGGCGGTGCTGAGGGCGTACCGGAAGTCCTCGCTCACGGCCAGCGAGCGCAGCCGGGTCGATGGCTCGTCGCCGGCCGACCGGGCGTCGTGCTCGCGCTCGATGGCGGCCAGCGTGCGCCGGCCGAGGAAGGCCAGGGCGTCGCCGAGGATCGCGTCGCGGTTGCCGGCCCGCCGGAACAGCGTCGCGCGGGAGATGCCGAGCTCCGCGGCCAGGGTGCCGGTGTCCAGCCGGCGGCCGCTCATCAGGGTCCGCGCCGCGTGGCGGACGATCTCCTCGGGGGCGCCGATCACGGGTGGCAGCGTAGGCCAGGAGGGGCGGACCCCGACGTCGTCCGGACCGGCCCCGTACCAGCGCCTGTCGGCGGATCACACGGGGCTGGTGGCCCGGGCCCGGCCCGGAGCCGGGGACGGGGTCGGCGGAACGGCCGGCCCCTGGTCGGGGCCGGCCGTCCGGCTCGGCGGCCGCTCAGCGGCCGGCACGCTCCAGCTGGCGGGCGAAGGCCAGCGCCTCGCGGAGGTTGCCCTTCGCGTCGTCCTTCTCGATGTAGCCGGCACGCAGGTTGGCGTGGTCGACCTCCAGCACCGCGTTCACGTACTCGCCCTTGCGCGGGTACAGCTCGGCCAGCTGCTCCGCCGGGAACGGCTGGTACGTGCCGAAGAGCCGGCAGAAGCTGGCCCCGCTGTTGCTCCCCGAGTTGAGCGCCGTCGGCACCGCCACCTGGGACAGCTGGATGCCACCCTGGGCTAGCCCCAGCTCATCGCGCACCTTGTTGCCCTCGGCGTCGAACTCCAGGTACGGCGCCGACGGCGGCGCGATGCCGCGCTCGGCCCAGCGGGCCAGGTGCGCATAGGCGGCCGCCGTCACGTGGTGCACGGGCACCCGGCTGAACGGGGGCAGGTCGCAGGTGTACTGCGGTGCACCCCCGAGGTCGCGCTCCGACAGCGGGGCGCGGTACTCCTGGCCCTGCCAGCCCGAGTGCGCCCCTCCGGCCACCTCCCAGCGCCGGAAGACCTCGTCGTCCGGACGACGAGCGGCAGCCGCCGCGGCCGTCACGTCGGTCTCCGACTGCACCTGGAAGACCGGCTCGTCACCGACCCGGCCAGGTGCCGTCCCGACGACGATGGCGTAGCCGTCGAAGACCGGCTCGACCATCGGCAGCACGTGGTCGTAGTAGGTGCTCTGGTAACGGGTCGACTGGGAGGCGCCGATCGACAGCAGCGTCTCGATCTCCAGGCCACCCATCGGGTCCACGCCGATGGGTGCGACCAGGGTTTTGGCGGCCTGGGCGTAGATGTCCATCGCCAGCTGGTCGAGCGCGTACTCCCCGCCCGCCGTGACGTCCAGCGAGCCGTATCGGGTCGGGCTCCACCCGCGGAGCTGGTCGACCCCCACCTGCTGTGCGGACACACCGATCCAGGCGTCACCGCCGCGGGTCACGTCCTCGAAGTTCCACAGCGCGTCCAGGTCGTAGCCGGCCGTCACGTTCTGCCACTCGACCAGCGCCGTGCCGCTGAAGTGCCGCGGGTTCGCCGGCCGGCGGACGACGATCCGCGTGGTGTAGGGGACGTCCTCCTCCAGCAGCGTGCCGGGGGCGATGTCCGGCGTGCGGGGGCTGGCGTAGGCATCGGCGAGGCCGGAGACGAGGAACTCCTCCTCGACGTAGCCTCGCCCGGCCAGGTCCTGGTGGGTCGCGAAGAAGGGGTAGGTCTCGGCGAGGTCGGCGGAGAGCGGGTCGCCGCCCAGGTCGCTGGGCAGCGGCCCGGTGACCTCGGCGTCGCGGATGGGGGTGCGGACGTCGTCCGCGGCTGCGGCGGGGAGCGCCGGGGCCAGCAGGGCCAGGGCGAGACCGAGGACGACGGTGGTGCCGCCGGCTCCGCCCTTCGTGCGCGTGGTGACGGGCATGGGACTCCTTCTGCCACTCCTCGAGGGCACCCTGCGGGCACCCCCGAGGGGCAGCTGTCAGACGGGGAGCGAACGAGTTCCAGGCCCGGAACGCATGACCCGGATCACATCCGGGTCACGAGCAAGCTAGCCCGCTCGGCCACCCCGGGACAACGGTTGCTGCAACAAATCTTCGGCGTGTTGCGCGCCCTCAGCCGCCCTCGGCCGCCCGTCGCAGACGGGCACGCCGCTTGCCCTCGTGCATGGCCTGCACCCGGGCCACCGGGATGGTGTGCCCCTCGGCGACGAGGTCGGCCGGGAGCGCCTGCGGTTCCGGCAGCAGCGCCACCCAGTCGGGCAGCGACGACGACGTGGCGACGGTCGCGTCGCCCGGCCGCACCCCGTCCAGATCGGGCCAGGCCACGGGCGCCGACACCGGCAGCCCCGGTCGGACGCGCGGGCTGTAGGCGGCGACGACCGTGCCGGTGCCCGACCGGGTGGAGTCCACGAACACCCGCCCCGCCCGCTCCTCCTTGAGGAACGCCGTCGTCGCGACGGCGGGGTCCAGCTGCTCCGTCCGCCGGGCGAGCGCCCGCGTCGCCGCCGCGACGTCCTCGACCGGCGAGCCGTGCACCGGGACGACGACGTGCAACCCGGAGGAGCCGCTGGTCTTCACCGCACCGGCGAGGCCGGCATCCGCCAGCGCCCGGCGGGCGAGCCGGGCGACGGCCACGACGGCGGAGAAGTCGGCTCCCTCGGGCGGGTCGAGGTCGAGCACCAGCCCGGTGGGCTGCCGCGAACCGGCCGGGAGGAAGGGCACGTGGAACTCGACCGCGCGCTGGTTGGCCAGCCACAGCAGGGTGCGCCGGTCGTCGCAGAGCACCTGGTGCACCTCGCGGTGCGCCGACTCGGCCCACACGGGCACGGTGCGCACCCAGGCGGGGGCGCCCTTGCTCACGTTGCGCTGCATGAAGGGGGCCTGCCCCGGTCGCACCCGCACGACCGAGAGCGGCCGCCCGGCCAGCAGCGGCACCATCCGGTCGGCGACCGCGTCGAGGTGGTCGACGAGGGCCCGCTTGGTCACCCCGAGGCCGTCACCCAGCGGCGAGTCGAGGCTGCTCAGCGGCACGCCGTCCCGCTCTTCCATGGGAGTCACCGTTGCGCGATCACGGCCATCCGGCAACAGGCTCTCCTGCAGGGCCCCGCCGCGGGCTGCGAGCGGTGGCGGCGGGAGGATCCTCCCTCAGACCTCGTACACGGCCCCGGGGCTGACGAGCTCTGTCTCGCTGAACACCGAGCTGGCGGCGAACAGCTGGCCGATGTGGTCGACCCAGGCGGGGATGTGGGTCAGCAGCAGCCGCCCGACACCCGCTTCCACGGCGTGCTGCGCGGCCTGCCGCCCGGTGAGGTGCAGACCTCGCGGCTGCTGGGGGGCGTTGTCCGGGTGCGCGGCCTCGGCGAGCAGCACGTCGGCGCCGCGGGCGAGTTCGACCACCCGGTCGCACGGGCCGGTGTCGCCGGTGTAGACCAGCGACCGGCCGCCCGCCGTGAGCCGGACGGCGTAGGTCTCGACCGGGTGCGCCGTGCGGGCGAGCTCGACGTCGAAGGGGCCGAGCCGGAAGCCGCCGGGGCCCACGGGGACGAAGTCGAAGACATCGGTCAGGCCGTCGCCGTCCACGTCGTAGGCCAGCGCCAGCCGCCGCTCCGCCCCGACGGGCGCGTACAGCGGCACGAGCGGCCCGCGGGCGCGACCGGAGTAGCGGTGCCAGACGACGAACGGAGCGACGTCGAGGCAGTGGTCGGCGTGCAGGTGCGAGAGGAACACCGCGTCGACGGAGCCGGGGTCGACGACCCGCTGCAGCGCGCCGAAGGACCCGTTGCCCAGGTCGAGGACGAGCCGGAAACCGTCGTGCTCCACGAGGTAGCACGACGCGGGCGAGTCGGGGCCGGGACCGCTGCCGCAGCACCCCACGACGGTCAGCTTCACGCGGCTCCCGCCCGTCCCGCGGCGAGCACCGCCCCGACCTCAGGCCCGAGAAAGCGGCGGCCCAGCCGGGCGAACGGCTCGGGGTCGCCGGTGGCGAGGAAGGCGTGCTCCGGCGGCGACGCGTCGGGGTCGCGCAGGAGGTCGGTGCGGGTGAGCACCCGGTAGACGTCCTTGGCGGTCTCCTCGGCGCTGGAGACGAGCGTGACGCCGTCACCGAGCACCACCGACAGCACCCCGGTCAGCAGCGGGTAGTGCGTGCAGCCCAGGACGACGGTGTCGACGCCGGCGACCATGAGCGGGTCGAGGTAGGACTGCGCCAGGCCCAGCAGCTGCCGGCCGCTGGTGATCCCGCGCTCGACGAAGTCGACGAAGCTGGGGCAGGCGGCGGAGGTCACCGACACCTGCGGGGCCGCGGCGAACGCGTCGTCGTAGGCGCCGCTGGTGATGGTGGCCTGGGTGCCGATGACGCCGATCCGGCCGTTGCGGGTGGCGGCGATCGCCCGGCGGACCGCGGGCAGGACCACCTCGACCACCGGGACGTCGTAGCGTTCCCGCGCGTCGCGCAGCGAGGCGGCGCTCGCGGAGTTGCACGCGACGACGAGCATCTTGACGCCACTGGCGACCAGCTCGTCCATGACCGCCAGGGAGTGCCGGCGCACCTCGGCGATCGGCAGCGGACCGTAGGGGCCGTTCGCGGTGTCACCGATGTAGCGGACGGCCTCGCCCGGCAGCTGGTCCAGCACGGCGCGGGCGACGGTGAGCCCACCGACGCCCGAGTCGAAGATGCCGATCGGTGCGTCGGCTCCTGGCTGCGTCCCCATGTCGCCGGTCAGGCTAGCCCGCGCCGGTGACGTGCTGGGACGGCCGCCCTCCAGGGGCCTACGGCGAGCGTGCGAGCCGCGGGGGGAAGGGTGGTCCTTCTAGGCCCAGAGCTGGCCCTCCAGCGCGGCGGTCGCCTCCTCGAGGGTGCCCGCGTACGCCCCGGTGGAGAGGTATTTCCAGCCGCCGTCGCAGACGACGAAGACGATGTCGGCCCGGCGCCCGGCCGCGACCTCCTTGTCGGCGATGCCCAGGGCCGCGTGCAGGATGGCGCCGGTGGAGATGCCGGCGAAGATGCCCTCCCGCTCCACCAGCTGGCGGGTGCGGTGGACGGCGTCATCGGGGCCCACGGAGAAACGGGAGTCGAGCAGTTCGGCGTCGTAGAGCTCGGGGATGAACCCCTCGTCGATGTTGCGCAGGCCGTAGACCAGCTCGCCGTAGCGGGGCTCCGCGGCGATCACCTGCACACCCGGCTTGTGCTCGCGGAAGTACCGGGAGCAACCCATGAGCGTGCCCGTCGTCCCTAGCCCGGCGACGAAGTGGGTGATCGACGGCAGGTCGGCGAGGATCTCCGGAGCCGTGCCCTCGTAGTGCGCCAGCGCGTTGGCCGGGTTGCCGTACTGGTAGAGCATCACCCAGTCGTCGTGCTGCCCGGCCAGCTCCTTGGCCACGGCGACGGCCTGGTTGGAACCACCGGCGGCCGGCGAGGAGATGATCCGCGCCCCGTACATCTCCAGCAGCTGCCGGCGCTCCACCGAGGTGTTCTCCGGCATGACGCAGACCAGCTTGTACCCGCGCTGCCGGGCCACCATGGCCAGCGAGATGCCGGTGTTGCCGCTGGTCGGCTCGAGGATGGTCGAGCCCGGCCGCAGCAGCCCCTCCTTCTCGGCCGCCTCGATCATCTTGATCGCGGCGCGGTCCTTGATGGAGCCCGTGGGGTTGTGGTCCTCGAGCTTGGCCCACAGCCGCACGTCGGGGGTCGGCGAGAGGTTCGGCAGCCCCACGAGCGGGGTGCCGCCGAGGGAGTCGACGAGGGAGGCGAAACGGGCCATCGGGTGAGCTCTTCCGGGACGGGGGCGAGGGGTGGGAGCGGCGTGCCGCTCAGCAGCCGCCCGCGACCGCCGGGAGGATGGTGACCGAGTCGCCGTCCTTGACCTCGGTGTCCAGGGCACCGGTGAAGCGCACGTCCTCGTCGTTGACGTAGACGTTGACGAAGCGGTGCAGCTTGCCCTCGTCGGTGACCAGGCGGTCCTTCAGGCCCGAGTGCTTGCTGTCGAGGTCGTCGATGAGCGCGGCCAGGGTGTTCCCGCTGCCCTCGACGGTCTTGCTGCCGCCGGTGTGGGTGCGCAGGATGGTCGGGATCCGGACCTCGATGGCCATGACGTGGTTCTCCTCGGGACGTGGGATGTCGGGGGCGCTGCGGAGGGCAGCGGTGGTGCGTCTGATTGCGGGAACAGCCGCTCCCTGCCGGGCATTCCGGCCCCGTTCAGGGGCCGCGCCGAGCCTGCGAGGTGTGGGGGAACGGGGTCCTTCTACTTCTTCAGTCGTAGACGACGGTCGTCGGCGAGTGCCCGAACAGGTAGGACTCGACGATCTCGACCTCCTCCTCCGACACCTCCCCGTCGACGATGCGGTAGCTGCGGAACTCGACGTCGTCGCCGGCCAGGCCCGTCTCCGGACCGTGGTGCCGGGTGGACACCAGCACGTAGTGCGTGCGGGGGTCGGCGGCCGGACCCGACGCGTAGCCGATGTCGGTGCGCGAGGGGTAGGCCTCGGTGGCGGTGTGCGAGTGGTAGACGACGACCGGCCACTCGTCGCGGTCGTCCATCTCGCGGTACAGCGCGAGCAGGTCGGCGCTGTCGAACTCGTAGAACGTCGGCGACCGCGCCGCGTTGAGCATGGGCACGAAGCGCTCGGGGCGCTCGGTCCCCTCCGGTCCGGCGACGACGCCGCAGGCCTCGTCCGGGTGGTCCTTCCGGGCGTGGGCCACGATGGCGTCGTAGGTCGCGCGGTCGATGCGCAGCACGTGGACCAGTCTAGGCGTGCCCGCCCGGCCGCTCCCCGGTCGCCCCCGGAACGGCACCGCCCGGTGGCCGGCGGGTGGCCGGCGGGTGGCCGCCGGGAGACGCGCCGGGACCGATACGGTCGGCGTCGTGTGGGTCCCGCTGCTCCTGACCGCCGGCGTCGTGCTGCTGGCCCTGCCGGCGCTCGTCATGGGGGCACGGGGGCTGTTCCGGCACCGCGGCTACAGCTCGCTGCACCCCGGCGACCGCGGCCCCGTGGTGGTCATCGTGGTCGTGCGCGCGGTGCTCCTGCTGCTGCTGCTGGCCACCTCGGCCCTGGTGCTGGTCTCCACCGTCGGCGCGATGCTGGCCGAGGTCGCCCTGCACGGCATGGTCTACGTGCTGTTCGTCCTGGACCTGCTGCTCGCCGCCCTGGTGCTGCTCACCTTCGGCCGGCGCGACCCGCGACGAGCGCGTCCACGAGCGACCCCTGCAGCGCGGTGAGCCAGTAGTAGACCGCGAGCTGGTGGTCGCCCTCGTCCACGACCTCCTCCGGCGGCTCGGTGTCCTCGCCGATGTCCAGGCGCGTGCCGAGCGCCAGCCGGAGGTCGTTGCTCGTGCGCAGCCAGGCGCCGGCCTGGTCCTCGTCCAGCCGCACCTCTCCCCCGTCGGCCGGCAGCGTGGCGCGCACGGTGGCCAGGTCGTCGGCCTTGCCGCCCCGCAGCGCCTGCTCTGTGAGCCCGCGGTAGTCCTCGGCCAGCGCCGGGTCGCTGCGGTGCCCGGCGGGGAACAGCCGCTCGATCACCGGGTCCCCGCTGCTGTCGGCGCGGTCGGCGGCCAGCAGCTGCTCCAGCTGGTCGAGCAGCAGCCCGACGATGCCGGCCTCCGCCCGGTCCAGCCGCGCGACCAGCTGCCCGCCGCGGGCGGCGCGGAACGGCTTCACGAGTCCCTCTGGTAGCTGGCCCACAACCCGTAGGCGTGCAGCCGGCTGGTGTCGTGCTCCATCCGCTCGCGCGGGCCGGAGCTGACGATCGCCTTCCCCTCGTGGTGGACCTGCAGCATCAGCGTGGTCGCCGTCGGCTCGTCGTAGCCGAAGAGCTCCTGCAGCACGAAGGTCACGTACGTCATCAGGTTGACCGGGTCGTTCCAGACGATGGTCACCCACGGCCGGTCGAGGTCACCGTGCTCCTCGACGGTCGTCTCGGGGGCCCGGGTCGGGGCGAGCGGTCCGGCCACGGTCCCCAGCTTAGGACGTCGTCCGGCCCGGTGATCGGCGTCGGCCTACGCTCCGGAGCCATGCCGACGGCTCCCGCGCTGCTCACCGACCGCTACGAGCTCACGATGCTCGCCGCCGCCCTCGCCGACGGCACGGCCGAGCGGGACTGCGTGTTCGAGGTGTTCGCCCGCCGCCTGCCCCACGGCCGCCGCTACGGGGTGCTGGCCGGTACGGGCCGGCTGCTCGAGGCGCTGCCGCACTTCCGCTTCGGCGACGAGGAGCTCGCGACCCTGCGGGACCAGGGCCTCACCGACCGGCGG
The DNA here is from genome assembly GCF_054050775.1 of Blastococcus sp. SYSU DS0533. Lineage (NCBI taxonomy): Bacteria > Bacillati > Actinomycetota > Actinomycetes > Geodermatophilales > Geodermatophilaceae > Blastococcus > Blastococcus sp. SYSU DS0533. The sequence goes on from NZ_JBJGZZ010000012.1 coordinate 9,924, forward strand.
CTGCTGGACTGGCTGGCCGCCTTCCGCTTCAGCGGCGACGTCGACGGCTACGCCGAGGGCGAACTGTTCTTCCCCGGCTCGCCGGTGCTCACGGTGCGCGCGCCCTTCGCCGAGGGGGTGCTGCTGGAGACGCTCGCCCTCTCCGTCCTCAACCACGACTCGGCGATCGCCTCGGCGGCGGCGCGCATGGTGGCCGCCGCCTGCGAGCGCCCGTGCATCGAGATGGGGTCACGGCGCACCCACGAGCTGGCCGCGGTGGCCGCCGCCCGCGCCGCGCACCTCGTCGGGTTCGCGGCGAGCTCCAACCTGGAGGCCGGCCGGCGCTACGGCGTCCCCACCACCGGCACGAGCGCGCACGCGTTCACGCTGCTGCACGACGACGAGCGCGCGGCCTTCCGCGCGCAGGTCGAGACCCTCGGGACGGGCACCACGCTGCTCGTCGACACCTACGACGTCGAGGAGGGCATCCGGACGGCGATCGAGGTCGCCGGGACGGGGCTGGGCGCCATCCGGCTGGACTCCGGCGACTTGCCGACCCTGGCCACCCGCGCCCGGCAGCTGCTCGACGAGCTGGGCGCCACCGGTACCCGCGTCATCGTCACCAGCGACCTGGACGAGTACGCCATCGCAGGCCTCATGGCCGCCCCCGTCGACGGCTACGGGGTGGGGACCTCGCTGGTCACCGGCTCGGGGGCGCCGACGGCGGGGATGGTCTACAAGCTGGTCGAGCGCGACGGCGTCCCCGTGGCCAAGCGCTCGGAGGGCAAGAACTCGGTGGGCGGGCGCAAGCACGCCGTCCGCCGGCACGGGGACGACGGCACGGCCACCGCCGAGGTGGTGAGCAGCGCGCCGATCGAGCCGCGCGCGGGCGACCGCGACCTGGTGGTCCCGCTGGTCCGGCGCGGGGTGCTGTGCGAGGAGAGCACCCCACCCGGGACCCTGCGGCGCGCCCGCGAGCACCACGCGCGGGTGCGGGAGGCACTGCCCGCGGAGGCGTGGGCGCTGTCCCGCGGGGAACCCGTCCTGGAGACCCTGACCGCCTGAACCGGGGAGGATCCGTCCCATGACCCGCGCGTTGATCGTCGTCGATGTGCAGAACGACTTCTGCGAGGGCGGCAGCCTCGCCGTCCCCGGTGGTGCCGCGGTGGCGGCCGCGATCACCGAGCACGTCCGGACGGCGGGGTACGACCACGTCGTCGCGACCCGGGACCACCACGTCGACCCCGGGTCGCACTTCGCCGAGGCACCGGACTTCGTCGAGACCTGGCCGCCGCACTGCGTCGTCGGCACCGGCGGGGTGGAGCTGCACCCGGCGCTGGACCGCGGTCCGCTGGAGGCGGTGTTCGACAAGGGGGAGCGCGCCGCCGCCTACTCCGGGTTCGAGGGGGCGGCCGAGGGCGTCGGGCTGGCCGACTGGCTGCGGGGGCGCGGGGTGGACGTGGTCGACGTCGTCGGCATCGCGACCGACCACTGCGTGCGGGCCACCGCCCTGGATGCTGTGGCGGCGGGGTTCACCACCCGCGTGCTGCTGCCCCTCACCGCGGGTGTCTCCGAGGGCACGGTGGCCGCCGCCCTGGACCAGCTGCGCACGGCGGGCGTGCAGCTCGAGGGCACCGTCCACCAGGCTTGAGCGGCGGGCGCGGCGGCGTCCTCCGCACCGCACGGCGTCCCCCCACCGCAGACGCCGAGGGGGACGCACCATGATCAGGTTCCCTGATGGTCGCCGCGAAGGTGGGCGTGGCCGGGGTCAGACGGCGTCGAGGACCTCGTCGCGGGTGAAGCCGAGCACCTGCAGCACGGCGTCGAGGTAGGGCTGGTTCAGCGCCGTGTGCGCCTGCTCCCGCACGAACGGCTTGGCGTTGAACGCGATGCCCAGCCCCGCGGTGCTGAGCATGTCGAGGTCGTTGGCGCCGTCGCCGACGGCCACCGTCTGGTCCAGCGGGATGCCGTACTGCTCGGCGAACCGGATGAGCGCGCGCGCCTTGCCGGGCCGGTCGACGATCTCCCCGACCAGCCCGCCGGTGAGGCGGCCGTCACGCACCTCGAGGGTGTTGGCCGCGGAGAAGTCCAGCCCCAGGCTCTCGGCGAGCGGGCCGGTGATCTGGGTGAAGCCGCCGCTGACGATGCCGCACCGGAAGCCGAGGCGCTGCAGGGTGCGGATGAGCGTGCGCGCCCCGGGCGTCAGCACCAGGTGCTCGCGGACCTCGTCGAGCACCGTCTCGGGCAACCCGGCCAGCACGGCGACCCGCGCACGCAGCGACTCGGCGAAATCGAGCTCGCCGTTCATCGCCGCCGCGGTGATGCGGGCGACCTCCGCCGCCCGCCCGGCCCGCGCGGCCAGCTCGTCGATGACCTCTCCGCGCACGAGGGTCGAATCGACGTCCAGGACGATCAGCCGCTTGCTGCGCCGGGCGATCCCCACCTGCTCGACGGCGATGTCAGCACCCGTCGTGGCCGCCACCGAGGCGAGCGCCGTGCGCAGCGCCGTGGCCTCCGCACCGGAGACGGTGAGCTCGAAACTGGTGACCGGGACGTCGGAGAGCCTCCGGATGGCGTCGATGTTGCCCCCGACCCCCGCGACGGCCCGGGCGGCGCCGGCCACCGCCTCGGGGGGCACCGGCCGACCCAGCACGATGACGTGGTGCGGCCGCCCGCCGGTGACCGGTGCGTCCGGGCCGCTGGCCGACTCGACCGCCACCCGGACGCCGACCGTGCTCTCGACCTCGACGGCCACGGAGCGCAAGTGCTGCAGCAGCTCCCCTTCCCCCACCGCCGGCCGGTCGCCGGACCGGAGCGCGCCGACCACCACGCCCAGAACCAGGTGCCCGTGCACCACGACCTGCTCGACGTCGACGACCTCGACCGCCGGGTGCCCGTCCCCACGCGAGGCCAGGGCGGCGAAGAGGTGGGCGGTCAGACCCGGCCGGTCCGCCCCGGTGACGGTGAGCAGGGCCCGCGGCGCGGCGACGTCGGGGGCCGGCAGCAGGTCGGGCGTCGGCTCGTGCGGCACGCGGACATCGTGCCGCACGGCCGTCGTGGGCCCCGCCGGGCCCCCGACCCCGGACGACGGACGCCCCGCCGGCCCGGAGGCCGACGGGGCGTCGGTGGCTGCGGGACCCCGGACGGGGTCCTGCCTCAGGTGGGGTCGGGGTCGTTGGGGCCGGCCCGGTGACCCGAGGTGGCGCCGAGTTCGCTGACGCCGCCGTAGGGCTCGTGCCGCTTGCCGACGTGCGCCTCGGCGTGCAGCCGCTCGATGAGGTGCGGGTAGTGGGCCTCGAACGCCGGGCGCTCCGACCGGATCCGGGGAATCTCGACGAAGTTGTGCCGCGGCGGCGGGGAGGAGGTCGCCCACTCCAGGCTGTTGCCGTGGCCCCACGGGTCGTCCCGCAGCGCGAGCTCGCCGTACTTCCACGACTTGACCACGTTGTAGATGAACGGGATCACCGAGGCGCCGAGGATGAACGACCCGATCGTCGAGACCGTGTTGAGCACGGTGAAGGCGTCGGTCGGCAGGTAGTCCACGTACCGGCGCGGCATGCCCTCGTTGCCCAGCCAGTGCTGCACCAGGAACGTGGCGTGGAAGCCGATGAAGGTGAGCCAGAACTGCAGCTTGCCGAGGCGCTCGTCCATCATCCGGCCGCACATCTTGGGGAACCAGAAGTAGATGCCGGCGTAGGCGGCGAACACCACGGTGCCGAAGACGACGTAGTGGAAGTGGGCGACGACGAAGTAGCTGTCGTTCACGTGCCAGTCCAGCGGCGGGCTGGCCAGCAGCACACCGGTGAGGCCACCGAGGAGGAACGTGATGATGAAGCCGATCGAGAACAGCATCGGCGTCTCGAACGTCATCTGGCCCCGCCACATGGTGCCGATCCAGTTGAAGAACTTGATCCCGGTGGGCACCGCGATGAGGTAGGTCAGGAAGGCGAAGAACGGCAGGAGCACCGCGCCCGTGGCGTACATGTGGTGCGCCCAGACGGCGAGGGAGAGGGCACCGATCGCGATGGTCGCGAAGACCATGCCCTTGTAGCCGAAGAGCGGCTTGCGCGCGAAGACCGGGATCACCTCGGTCACGATGCCGAAGAACGGCAGCGCGATGATGTAGACCTCGGGGTGCCCGAAGAACCAGAACAGGTGCTGCCACAGCATCGGACCGCCGTTGTCGTCCGAGTAGATGAGGGCACCGAGGTTGCGGTCGGCCAGCATGCCCATGATCGCGGCGGTCAGGATCGGGAAGGCGAAGAGCACCAGCACGCTGGTGACCAGCGTGTTCCAGGTGAAGATCGGCATCCGGAACAGCGTCATGCCGGGCGCCCGCAGGCAGACGATCGTGGTGATGAAGTTGACCGCGCCGAGGATCGTGCCCAGGCCGCTGACCGCGAGGCCGGCGAACCACATGTTCGCGCCGGCGCCCGGGGAGTGCACCACGTTGGACAGCGGGGCGTAGGCGTACCAGCCGAAGTCCGCCGCACCGCCCGGCGTCAGGAAGCCACCCACCGCGATCAGGCTGCCGAACAGGAACAGCCAGTAGGAGAAGGCGTTCAGGCGCGGGAAGGCGACGTCCGGCGCACCGATCTGCAGCGGCATGATCAGGTTCGAGAACGCGAAGAACAGCGGCGTCGCGAACATGAGCAGCATGACCGTGCCGTGCATGGTGACGAGCTGGTTGTACTGCTCCGGCGACAGGAACTGGAGCCCCGGCCGCGCCAGCTCGCCACGCATCAGCAGCGCCATGAGGCCACCGCCGATGAAGAACGCGAACGACGTGGTCAGGTACATCAGACCGATGGTCTTGTGGTCGGTGGTCCGCAGCAGGTTGGAGAGCCGCGAGCCCTTCTCGACCACGTGAGCCGGGCTGGGCCGGCTCACGATGGGCGCCGGTGCAATCGTCACGGCTCGCAGCTTAGACCGTGCGGTGCGGCGCCTCAGGTCCGGCAGGCCGGGCGCGCCGAGAGGATCACCGTCGCCGCAGGTAGGTGGCGACCTCGACCGAGATCGTGACCGGCACGGTGGCCGGCAGACGGGCCACCGAGGCCGCCAGCGCGGCCGGCGTCAGGTGCCGCGCGTGCGGCCCCATGCCCACCAGCGTGGTCACCGCCGCGTGGTCGAGCAGGAGGGTCCCGCGGTGCCGCTGCGCGCCGTCGCGTGCCAGGTGCGGCTCCAGCGCCGCGCTGAGCCGTTCCGCCTTGCCGGGGTCGACGCGCAGCAGGCCCAGCGGCTCGACGAGCTCGGCGAGGTGGTCCCGGCCGGGCGTCACCACGACGAGCCGGCCCTGCGGGTGCAGCACACGGGCGATCTCGGGCCCGTTGCGCGGCGCGAAGACGACCAGCACCCGGTCCACGACGGCGTCCCGCACCGGCAGGCGGGCCCAGGTGTCGGCGACCACGGCCACCGCCCGCGGGTGGGCCTTCGCCGCCCGGCGGGCCGCGTAGCGCGAGGCGTCGAGCACCACGCCGGTCGCCTGCGGCAGCTCGTCGAGCAGGCGGGCCAGGTGGTGCCCGGTCCCGCCGCCGAGGTCCAGCAGCGTGGTGGGCTCCCCCGGCAGCACCGCGGATGCCAGGGCCGCCGTCACGCCGTCGTAGTGACCGGCGGAGAGGAAGGCCACCCGGTCGGCGACCATCTCGGCCGAGTCGCCGGTCGGCGGGCGGCGCCCCGGGGGCAGCAGGGTCAGGTGCCCCTGCCGCGCCCGGTCGACGGCGTGCCCCGCGGCGCAGCGCAGCCCCGCGTCCTCCCGCTCGGTGGTGAACGGCGCCGCGCACACCGGGCAGGCGAGCAGCGCGACCGCGCGGGGGTCCAGCGGTGCGGCGCTCACCGGCGCGGGGGCACCGGGTGGAACGTCACGTCGCGCAGCCGGCCGGCGTCGGCGACCGCGGTGACGAACGTCCCGTGCGGCTGCCGGCGGCGGTCCGTCGGCGACCCGGGGTTGACCAGCCGCAGGCCCGAGGGTGCCGTGGTGTCCCACGGGATGTGGCTGTGCCCGAACACCAGGACGTCGGCGTCGGGGAACCGGGCCGCGCACCGCACCTCCCGCCCGGCCGCCTGCCCCGTCTCGTGGACGACGGCGAACCGGACGCCCTCGATCTCGGTGCGGGCGACCTCGGGGAGCCGCTCGCGCAGCGGCCCGTGGTCGTTGTTGCCGTGCACCGCGACGAGTCGGCGCGCCCGCTGCTCGATCGCGTCGAGCAGCGCGACATCGACCCAGTCGCCGGCGTGCACCACCACGTCGGCCGCGTCGATCGCCGCCCACAGCGCATGAGGTAGCTCACGCGCACGCTTGGGGACGTGCGTATCTGCGGTGAACACCAGCGAAACAGGCACGACGACATGGTTGCAGGCCGCTACGTTCTCTCCCGGCCGGCGATCCGGCCCGTTCCGCACGACCCGAGGACCTCCCGTGACCGAACCACTCCCCTCCCCTGCCGCGACCGGCGCGACGGCCGGCGCCGACGAGCCCTACGAGAAGCGCTGGCTGGCCCTGGGCGTCATCGCCATGACCGTCCTGCTGGTCATCCTCGACGCCACGATCGTCAACATCGCGCTGCCCGCCGTCACCGCGGACCTGGGCATCAGCGCGGCCTCGCAGCAGTGGATCGTCACCGCCTACACGCTCACCTTCGGCGGCTTCCTCCTGCTGGGCGGCCGCATCGCCGACTTCTGGGGCCGCAAGCGCACCTACCTGGTGGGCGCGGCCGGTTTCGCCGTCGCCTCCGCGCTCGGCGGCGTCGCCCAGAACGAGGCGATGCTGTTCGGCGCCCGCGCGCTCCAGGGCGTCTTCGGCGCGCTGCTCGCCCCGGCGTCGCTGGCCCTGCTGACCGTGCTCTTCACCGACCCGAAGGAGCGGGCCAAGGCCTTCGGCGTCTACGGCGCGATCGCCGGCGGCGGCTCCGCCGTCGGGCTGCTGCTGGGCGGCGTGCTGACCGAGTACGCCGACTGGCGCTGGTGCTTCTGGGTCAACCTGCCGGTGGCCCTGCTCGCGATCGTCCTGGCCATCCCGATCGTGCCGGAGAGCAAGGCCCCCGGTGACACGAGCTACGACATCCCCGGCGCGGTGCTGGTCACCCTCGGCCTGGGCGCGATCGTCTACGGGTTCACCCGTGTCGCCGAGGCCTCCCAGACCAACGCGGCCGAGGTCGCCGCGGCGAACGCCGAGGCCGCGGCGCAGGGGGCACCGGCGCTGCTGACGCCCGACAGCGGCTGGACCGACGGCCTCGCCTGGGTGTTCATCGTCGGCGGGCTGGTGCTCGTGGCGCTGTTCGTGCTCCTGGAGCTGCGCACCCGCAACCCCCTGCTGCCGATGCGCATCGTGCTGGACCGCAACCGCGGCGGCGCCTACCTCACCTCCACCCTGGTGGGGGCCGGGCTCATCGGGGCGTTCTTCTTCCTGAGCCTGTACTTCCAGCAGGTGCTCGGCTACGAGCCGGTCGTCGCCGGGCTGGCCTCCCTCCCGACCACCCTCGGCGTCTTCATCTCGGCCGGTGCCTCCAGCGCGCTGCTGCCGCGGGTGGGACCGAAGCCGCTCATGGTGATGGGTGGGTTCCTGGCCGCCGCGGGGCTCTTCACGCTGTCGTTCGTCGGCCTGGACACCGGCTTCTGGGCGCTGCCCTTCCCGGGTCAGCTGCTGCTGGGCCTCGGCCTCGGGTTCACCTTCGTGCCGCTGTCGAACCTCGCGCTCGTCGGCGCCGGGCAGCACGACGCCGGCGCGGCCAGCGCCATGCTGAACGCCACGCAGCAGGTGGGCGCCTCGATCGGCACCGCCGTCCTGGCCTCGCTGTCGGTGGCGGCGATCAGCGCCTACACGGCCGACGCGCTCACGTCCGGGGCGGACCCGCAGGACCCGGCCGTCGGCCTGGCCGCGCAGGTCGAGGGCTACACCACGGCGTTCACCTGGGCTGCCGCCCTGCTGGTGCTGGGCGCGCTCGTCGCCGCGGTGCTCATCAAGGCGACGAAGGACGACCTGCCGGCCGAGGGTGACGCCGTCGTCCACGTCGGCTGACGCAGGACCTCATCGCTGCAGGCGCCCTTCCCGCGACGGAAGGGGCGCCTGCTGCGTCTCGCGGGGCTCAGGCCTCCTGCCGCGAGGCCATCGTGCGCAGCCGGGCGTTGTACGCCGCGAGCTCCGTGTCGCCGTCGCGGTCGGCCACCCGGTCGAGGGTCCGGGCCCGCCGCTCGTCGGAGCGGGCCCAGGAGAAGAAGACGACCGACAGCACCAGCACGGTGGGCAGCTCGCCGAACGCCCACACGATGCCCCCGGCCACGGCCTGGTCCGCGAGGGGGTCGACGCCCCACCCGGCCGGCGGCTCGGCGAACGTGGCGACCACCAGGGACCCGGCCATCATGATCGCGACGCCGAAGAAGGCGTGGAACGGGACGGGGAGGAACAGCTCGAGCATCCGCCCGGGGTGGCTGAGCGTCCGGGGCCACGGGTCCTGCGCGACGATCGGGCCGAAGAACAGCAGCCCGGTGACGACGAAGTGGGCCAGCATGAACTGGTGCCCGGCCGGGTTCGACATGAGCGCGTCGAACAGCGGCGTGAAGTACACGCCGTAGAGGCTCGCGAGGAACAGCGGGACCGTGAACAGCGGGTGGGCCACGGCGTGCGCGAACCGGCTGTGCAGCGCCTCCAGCAGCAGCGCGCGCGGGGCACCCGCCGGGCCGCGGCCGCGGCCGCGCGGCAGGGTGCGCAGCGCCAGCGTCACGGGTGCGGCGAGCAGCAGGAGCAGAGGCGTGATCAGCGAGAGCACCATGTGCTGCGTCATGTGGATGCTGAACAGCACCATGCTGTAGCCGTTGAACCAGGTACCGGTCGCGGCGAACAGCGACCCGGTGCCACCGACCCAGGCCAGGGTGCGCCACCACGGCCAGGGAACGCCGGTGCGCCGCAGGCGCGCGACGGCGGCCAGGTAGACGACCAGCCCGACGATGCTCAGGACGGCGAGGACCGACCAGGGGTCCAGGTGCGGGATGAGCATCCGCCCCCAGGTGGGCGGCTCGTCCGGGACCCACATCCCCGAGTGGTGCCCGTGCTCCACCGCGATCTCCTCCTGCCGGCCGGTCGTGCGACCCCACTGTCCCACTGCCCGGGGTGGCTCCGGCCCGGGGCGCCGCGATCTGCGCCACGTGCGACGACGCCCCCGCCGGAAGGGTTGCGGCGGGGGCGTCGTCGGGGGCCGCGCGGGTCAGATCTGGACGCCGCGCTCCCGGAGCCACGGGAGGGGGTCGATCCGCTCCCCGTCGATGCCGCCGACGTGCACCTCGAGGTGCAGGTGCGGGCCGGTGGACTGGCCGCGGTTGCCGAGCAGGGCGATGGTGTCGCCGGCGCGTACCACCTGGCCGGGGGTCACCAGGATCTCGTCCATGTGGCCGTAGACGGTGACGTCCCCGTTGTCGTGCTGGATGTACACCGCCAGCCCGTAGCCGCTGGCGGGGCCGGCCTCGAGGACGACGCCGTCCATCACGGCGTACTCGGGCGTGCGCATGGGCGCGGCCAGGTCGATGCCCGCGTGGAGGGTGCCCCAGCGGGCGCCGAAGCCGCTCGTGAGCCGCCCGCCCTGGACCGGGAGCACCGCCTTGGGGCGCGCCGCCTCGGCGGCGGCCCGGTCGGCCTCCTCCTGGGCGATCCGGTCGGCCTCCGCCTGGACGTCCGCGGCGGCGGTGCGGTCGGCGTCGCGGGCGTTGCGGCTGGCGACCACCTCGCGCAGCCGCTCGGTGTCGACCGCGTCCACCTGCGGCGGCGCGGCCGAGGCGTCGATGCCGAGCTCCTCGGCGACGCTGATCGAGTGGCCGGCCGTCTCGGTCGCCACCTCCGTCGCACCGCTGACCGACGCGCCGCTGATGCTCAGCGCGCCGACCAGCGCCGCGGCCAGGTAGAGCGCGGACCGGCGGCGTCCGGCGGAGGGGCGGCGGTCCAGCCAGCCACGACGGCCCGCCGCGACGGCGGCCACCACCTCGGCCGGCTCGGCCTCGTGCTCGGCCGGGACATCGAGGACGACGACGACCGGCTCGACGGGCGCCGGCAGCTCCGCGACGTCCTTGACGACGACGACCGCCTCCGGCGCCGGGGCCTCGGCCAGAGCGGCGACGTCGGTCACCGGCGCCAGCGCCGCCAGGTCGACGGCGGACCGCTTGTAGGGCGTGGGCCGGCGCCGCACGGGCGCCTCCGCGGCTGCCGCGGCTGCGACCTTCGCCGCGATCACCTGCACGACCGCGGCCCGGGCCGTGGTGAGGGGGGCGGGCGTCGCCCGGCGCCCACCAGCGGTCCGGTCGCGCCGCGGGGACGCCGCCGCGGCCGGCGGGGATCCCTTCACGGCCCGCCGGGTGGCCGCGGTGCGTGCCGCCGTGGCCGCCTTGCGGGTCGCCGCGGTGGCACCGGCCGCCGTAGCGCCGGCGACCTTGGCACCGGCGGCCTTCACGGTGGCGGCGCGGCTGGGCGTGCGGGTGGTGTGATCGGTCGTCCGACGGGTCCCCGCCTCGGGCGCCTTCCCCTGGCGCCGCGGCGGGACCGTGGACCCGGCCTTCTCCTCGTTCGTCCCGCGGGTGGTGCGGGCCGGAGCGGGCGTGGCGTCGACCATCCCGGTCGGTGCCGCACCGCCCTCGGGGAGGCGGTCGTGGTGGAGCGAGCTCATGCACCTGGCTTCCGTCGGCGAACATTGCACAGCGGCTCCCGGGGAGAGGAGCGGGGCCCATGTAAACACGCCGTGATGGATTCGTGATCTCCCGGACGGGGTACGAACCGTCAGTCATGTGAGCTGGCTCACCGCCGTGCGCGGCTTTTGGACACCAGACCGTGATCGGCGATCAGCACAGGGTGAGGAACGCGCCGTCGATGGTTGAGAGTTGCGCGATCCGGCTCACGTAAGGGCAGAAGACCCTTTTCCGGCCCCTGATCGAGGGAGAAGTCGTATGCGCGCAGTGACCTGGCACGGCCGAGGAGACGTCCGGGTGGAGACCGTCCCGGACCCCACGATCCAGGAGCAGACCGACGTCATCGTGGAGATCACCTCCAGCGGCGTCTGCGGGTCGGATCTCCACCTGATCGAGGTCATGGCCCCCTTCATGTCCGTCGGTGACGTGATGGGCCACGAACCCATGGGGATCGTCCGCGAGGTCGGGCGGGACGTGACCGCGGTGCAGCCGGGCGACCGCGTCGTCGTGCCGTTCAACATCTCCTGCGGCACCTGCTGGATGTGCGCCGAGGGTCTGCAGTCCCAGTGCGAGACGACGCAGAACCGGGAACAGGGCTTCGGCGCCTCGCTGTTCGGCTACACCAAGCTCTACGGGCAGGTGCCCGGCGGGCAGGCCGAGTACCTGCGGGTGCCCTTCGGCAACACGCTGCCGATCAAGGTGCCCGACGCCCCGTCGGACGACCGCTTCGTCTACCTCTCCGACGTCCTCCCCACCGCGTGGCAGGCCGTGCAGTACGCCGGCATCCCGCAGGGGGGCAGCGTCCTGGTCCTGGGCCTGGGCCCGATCGGTGACATGTCCACCCGCATCGCCAAGCACCTGGGCGCCGGTCAGGTCATCGCCTCCGACGTCGTCCCCGAACGCCTGGCGCGGGCCCGGCGGAACGGCATCACCGTGATCGACTCGACCGACCAGGCCGAGGTCGTCGCCCGGGTGCGCGACCTCACCGACGGCCGTGGCCCGGACGCGGTGATCGACGCCGTCGGCATGGAGGCGCACGGCTCGCCGCTGGCCACGCTCGCGCAGAAGGCGAGCGCCGTGGTGCCCGACGCGATCATGGAGAAGGTCATGACGGTGGCCGGCATCGACCGGCTCGCAGCGCTCAACACCGCCATCGAGGCCGTCCGGCGCGGCGGCACCATCTCGCTGTCCGGCGTCTACGGCGGCGCGACCGACCCGCTGCCCCTCATGCGCATGTTCGACAAGCAGATCCAGCTGCGCATGGGCCAGGCCAACGTGTGGCGCTGGGTGCCCGACATCCTCCCCCTCCTGGTCGACGGCGACCCGCTCGGCGTGGACGAGTTCGCCACCCACCGGGTGCCGCTGGAGCAGGCTCCCGAGGCCTACGCCAAGTTCCGCGAGAAGAAGGACGGCGCCGTCAAGGTGCTGCTCCAGCCCTGACCGCAGTCGGGCGGGCGCACCCGGCGCCCGCCCGCTGTGAGCAGTCCCACGGGCCCGGACGGCATGGACCGTCGGAGTCCGGCGCTGCACCCCGCAAGCACCCCGTCGGTCCGGCACACCGAGGCGACCCAGCCGCCGGCACTCTTCCCCGCGTCCCTGGAGTTCCTCACGTGCCTCGTGGACTGCTCGCCCTCGCCATCGGCGCCTTCGGCATCGGCACCACCGAGTTCGTCGTCATGGGCATGCTGCCCGAGATCGCCGCCGGCCTCGACGTGTCGGTGTCCGCCGTCGGCCTGCTCATCTCCGCCTACGCGATCGGTGTGGTCGTCGGCGCCCCGACCCTCACCGCCCTCGGGCTGCGGTTCACCCCGCGGCAGACGCTCGTCGCGCTGATGGTCGTCTTCGTCGTCGGCAACGCCCTGTCCGCCGTGGCACCGAGCTACGGGCTGCTCGTCGCCGCCCGGGTGTTCACCGCGCTGGCGCACGGCTCCTTCTTCGGCGTCGGCGCGGTCGCCGCCCGCCGACTGGTCCCGCCCGACCGCGCCACCCGGGCCATCTCCCTGATGATCACCGGGCTCACACTGGCCAACGTCGTCGGCGTCCCCCTGGGCACCTTCGTCGCCCAGCACGCCGGCTGGCGGGTCGTCCTGGCGGCGATCGCGCTGATCGGCGTCGCGACGATCGCCTGCCTGCTGGCGTGGATGCCCGCCGACGCCGGGGAGCCCACCGATCTGCGCGCGGAGCTGCACGCCTTCCGACGCCGGCAGGTCTGGCTCGTCCTCGCGCTCACCATGGTCGGCTTCTCGGCGCTCTTCGCCGTCTACAGCTATGTCAGCCCGATCCTCACCGAGCTCGGCGGCATCCCGGCGGAGTGGGTCACCCCCGTCCTCGCGCTCTTCGGCATCGGCACGACGATCGGCACGCTCGCCGGCGGACGGCTGGGCGACCGCTACGGCTTCTCCTTCGTCGCGGCCGGGCTGGTCGCGATGGCCGGCATCCTGGTCGCGTTCTCCTTCCTCGCCCGGTCGACCACGGCCGCGGTCGCGCTCCTGGTGCTGTTCGGGTGCCTGTCCTTCGCCCTGGGCCCGGTCGTCCAGAACGCCGTCATCGAGGCCGCCAGGGTGCCCGGCGGCAGCCTGGTGTCGGCGGCGAACCAGGGCGCGTTCAACGTCGCCAACGCGCTGGGCGCCGCGCTCGGCGCACTGGTCATCTCGCGAGGACTGGGGCTCACCGCGCCGATGTGGGTAGGCACGGGGCTGGCCCTGGTCGGCGCGGGGATCGCGCTGGCCATCCGTGCCGACTCCCGGCGCCGCCCGGCGGCAGCGGTGCCGGTAGCCCTGGGCACGGAGGCCGCCGAACCGGCCGCTACGAGGTGACCGGCGCGCATACTGCCACCGCGCCGGGTAGGGAGGCCGCATGACCATCGGCACCGCTGCGCAGTCCGGCACCTACCGCCTCGGCGATCGGGAGGTGCACCGCATCGGCTACGGCGCCATGCAGCTCGCCGGCCCCCACGTCATGGGGCCGCCGGCCGATCGCGACGCCGCGATCGCCGTGCTGCGCCGCGCCGTCGAGCTCGGCGTCGACCACATCGACACCAGCGACTACTACGGCCCGACCGTCGTCAACGAGCTGATCCGCGAGGCCCTGCACCCCTACCCCGACGACCTGGTCATCGTGACGAAGGTCGGCGCCCGCCGCGACGCCGACGGCGGCTGGCCCGAGGCCCTGGCCCCCGACGACCTGCGCCGGGCCGTGCAGGAGAACATCGACCACCTCGGCGTGGAGGCGTTGGACGTGGTCAACCTGCGCATGCCCGGCTTCGCGGAACCCGTGGAGCGCTCGCTCGCCGAGCCCTTCGAGGCGCTCGCGGCCATGCAGCAGGAGGGGCTGGTGCGTCACCTGGGCGTCAGCAACGTGACGCCGCAGATGTTCGCCGAGGCCCAGTCCATCGCCCCGGTGGTCTGCGTGCAGAACCACTACAACCTGGTCCACCGGCACGACGACCCGATGATCGACGCCCTGGCCCGCGAGGGCATCGCGTACACGCCGTTCTTCCCGCTGGGCGGCTTCACGCCGCTGCAGTCCGCCGCGCTGGAGACGGTGGCCCGGCGGCTGGAGACGACGCCTATGCAGGTCGCCCTCGCCTGGCTGCTGGCCCGTTCCCCCAACCTGCTGCTCATCCCGGGCACCTCCTCGGTCGCGCACCTCGAGGAGAACCTGGAGGCCGCCGCGCGGGTCCTCGGCCCGGAGGAGCTGGCGGAGCTCGACCGCATCGGCGGCACCGGCGAGCCCGACCCCGCCGGCTGACCGCGACCGGCCCGCCGCTCAGGCCTGCGGGGCCGGCCCCAGCACCCGGTCGAGGTGCCCGTTGGCGAGCACCCCTCCGGGGTCCAGCCGGTCCCGCAGCGCGACGAACTCGTCGAAGCGGGGGTAGCGCCCGCGGAGCGCCGGGGCGTCCAGGCCGTGCAGCTTGCCCCAGTGCGGCCGCCCGCCGACCTCCCCCGCGATCCGCTCCAGCGCGGCGAACCAGCACCCCGGCTCGGTGCCGGCGGGGACGTGCGCGGCGACGTAGGCGGTGTCCCGGCCCGACGCCGTCGACAGCGGGACGTCGTCGGCCGCGGCCACCCGGACCTCCACGGGGAAGGCCGCACGCCAGTCGCCGGCCTCGTGCACCCGGCGCAGCTCCGCCAGGACCGCCGGGGCCGCGGCGCGGGGGACGGCGTACTCCATCTCCAGGAAGCGCACCCGCCGCCGGCTGACGAAGACGCGGTGGGAGTGGTCGGTGAACGAGCGCGGACCGAGCGCTCTCGCCGAGACCCGCGCCAGGCCGGGCACCAGCGCCGGCACCCGGCGACCGGCGGCCACCACCCCGGCGAAGGCGGCGTTGGCCAGCACCTCGTCGTCCCACACCGCCCGCCAGCGCGGGAGCGGGGCCAGGCCCTCGGCCAGCGGGACGCGCGTGTTCCGCTTGACCAGCGTCGCGTCCGTGTGCGGGAACCAGTAGAACTCGACGTGGTCGGTGGAGGTCATCAGCTCCTCGAACCCCTCCAGCGCCGCGGCGAGGGTGCCCGGCCCCTCCTCGGCGCGGAGCGCGAAGGCGGGCTCGGCCTGCAGCGTCACCGCCGTCACCACCCCCAGCGCGCCCAGGCCCACCCGCGCGGCCGCGAACACCTCCGCATGCCGCCCGGCGTCGCAGACCAGCACCTCCCCGGAGGGCAGCACGAGCTCGACCCCGCGGACCTGCGTGGCCAGCCCGCCGAACCGTGCCCCGGTGCCGTGCGTACCGGTCGCCAGTGCCCCGGCGACCGTCTGCCGGTCGATGTCGCCGAGGTTGGTCAGCGCCCAACCCCGGCGCAGCAGCTGGGCACCCAGCCGGTGCAGCGTCGTGCCCGCGCCCACCGTCACCAGCCCGTCGTCGGTCAGCGCCCGGATGCCGGCCAGCCGGTCGCACACCAGCTGGACGTCGTCGGGCAGCCCGATGCCCGAGAAGGAGTGCCCGCTGCCGATCGGCCGCACCCGGCGCCCGGCCGCGGCCGCGGCGGTGAGCAGGTGGGCGACCTCGTCCGCCGATCCCGGGTGCACCGCCGTCGCCTCGGCACGCTGGTTGCCCGCCCAGTTGCGCCAGCGCGTGCGGCCGGCGGTCCGGCCCAGCAGCTCGGTCACCCGCTCCCCCTCCGTCGAGGCGGGACTCTGGCGGCTGCGTCCCGCGAGGTCAACCGCTCGCGGGCTCTTGCCCGCCCGGCTCGGCAGCGGGCACGCTGCGCCGTGATGAGCCCGGATCCAGCCGCCTCCCGGCACGCGGCCCTCGAGAGCGCCACCGCGGCGCTCGACGCCCCGTTCGCCGTCCTGGACCTCGCCGCGCTCGACACGAACGCGGCCGACCTGGTCACCCGCGCCGCCGGCCGGCCCGTCCGGGTGGCCAGCAAGTCGGTGCGCTGCCGCGGAGTGCTGCGCCGGGTGCTCGCCCGGCCGGGCTTCTCGGGGGTGCTGGCCTACAGCCTGCGCGAGGCGCTCTGGCTGGCCGGCGGGGACGACGCCGTCAGCACCGACGTCGTCGTCGGGTACCCCTCGGTCGACGCCGCCGCGCTCCGGGCGCTCGCCGCCGACGAGCAGGCGGTCGACCGGGTGACGCTCATGGTCGACTCGGTCGAGCACCTCGACCTGATCGACGCCGTGGTCCCGCCCGCCACACGGCCGGCGCTCCGGGTGTGCCTCGACGTCGACGCCTCCCTGCGCGCCGCCGGCGGGCGCGTGCACGTCGGTGTCCGGCGGTCACCGGTGCACTCCCCCGGCGAGGCCGCCGCCCTGGCCCGCGCGGTGGTGGCCCGTGCCGGCGTCGAACTGGTGGGTCTGATGGCCTACGAGGCGCAGATCGCCGGACTGCAGGACGCGCCCGCCCACCGCCCGCTCCGGGGGCTGGCGGTGCGCCGGCTGCAGGCGCTCTCCGCCCGGGAGCTCGCGCACCGGCGCGCCGAGGTGGTGGCCGCCGTCTCCGCGGTCGCGCCGCTGCGGTTCGTCAACGGCGGGGGCACCGGGAGCCTGGAGCGGACCGCGGCCGAGCCGGCGGTCACCGAGGTGGCTGCGGGCTCGGGCCTCTACTGCCCCACCCTCTTCGAGGGGTACCGGGCGTTCACCAGCCGCCCCGCCACCTTCTTCGCCGTCCCCGTGACCCGCCTGCCGGCACCCGGCGTCGTCACCGTGGCCGGTGGCGGGTGGATCGCCTCCGGCCCGCCCGGCGCCGACCGGCTGCCCGCGCCCACCTACCCGCCGGGGCTGCGGCCGCTCCCCGCCGAGGGCGTCGGCGAGGTGCAGACGCCGCTGCGCGGACCCGGCACCGCAGGCCTGCGGATCGGCGACCGGGTGTGGTTCCGCCACGCCAAGGCGGGCGAGCTGTGCGAGCACGTCGACGTGCTGCACGCGGTGGAGGGCGGCACCGTCGTCGACGCGCTGCCCACCTACCGCGGCGAGGGCCGTTCCTCCGGGTGATCAGCGGGCGCGGGCCACCCGCGCCTCGTCGAACACCGGCTCCCCGGACTCGTACACCCGCCCGTCGGAGCCGAACACCAGGAAGCGGTCGAAGGAGCGGGCGAACCACCGGTCGTGCGTGACCGCGAGCACCGTCCCCTCGAACGCCGCGAGCGCCTCCTCAAGCGCCTCCGCGGAGAGCACGTCCAGGTTGTCGGTCGGCTCGTCGAGCAGCAGCAGCGTGGCACCGGAGAGCTCCAGCGCGAGGATCTGGAACCGGGCCTGCTGGCCACCGGACATGGTGCGGAACGGCCGGTCGGCGGCCTCGGTCAGCCCGTACCGGCGCAGCACGGCCATCGCCCGCCCGCGGTCGACGCCCGGCCGGCCGGGCTCGCCGTGCCAGAGCAGGTCGACGGGTGTCCGGTCCTGCCACTCCGGGTGGGCGTGGGTCTGGGCGAAGAGGCCGGGGACGACGCGGGCCCCGAGTCGCCACGTCCCGGTGTGCGCCACCTCCTGACCGCCGAGCAGCCGCAGGAAGTGCGACTTCCCCGCCCCGTTGGCGCCCAGCACCCCCACGCGGTCGCCGTACCAGACCTCGAGGTCGAACGGCTGCATCAGCCCGGTCAGCTCCAGCTGCTCGGCCATGACGGCACGGACACCCGTGCGACCGCCGCGCAGCCGCATGGCCACCTTCTGCTCCGGCGGCCGGTCCGGCGGCGGGCCGGCTGCCTCGAACTTGGCCAGCCGGGTCTGCATCGCCCGGTAGCGCGATGCCATGTCCGGCGAGTTGGCCGCCTGCTGCTGCAGGGTGCGGACCAGCTCCACCAGCCGCTCGTGCTCCTCGTCCCAGCGCCGGCGCAGCTCGGCCAGCCGCTCGTGCCGGGCGGTTCGCGCCTCCGGGTAGGAGGCGAACCCGCCGCCGTGCACCCACGCCGTCCCGCCCTCAACGGTGACCACGCGGTCGGCCACCCGGGCCAGCAGCTCGCGGTCGTGGCTGACGAACAGCACCGTCTTCCGCGTCTCCCGCAGCCGCTCCTCCAGCCAGCGCTTGCCGGGCACGTCGAGGTAGTTGTCCGGCTCGTCCAGCAGGAGGACCTGGTCCGGGCCGCGCAGCAGCGCCTCCAGGGCCAACCGCTTCTGCTCGCCGCCGGAGAGTGTGGACAGCTCGCGGTACTTGCAGCGCTCGTAGGGCACGCCCAGCGCCGCGACGGTGACCGTGTCCCAGGTGACCTCGGCGTCGTAACCGCCTACGTCCCCCCACTCGGCCAGCGCATCGGCGTAGGCCATCTGGGCGCGCTCGTCATCGGTCTCCATGAGAGCCAGCTCCGCGGCCTCCACCGCATCCCAGGCCGCGCGCACGGCGGGCGGCGAGAGGTCCACGAGGAACCGCTGGACGGTGGTGTCGTCCCGCACCGACCCGATGAACTGGCGCATCACCCCCAGGCCCCCGGTGCGGGCCACGGAACCCGCCTCCGGCAGCAGGTCGCCGGCGATGATCCGCAGCAGGGTCGTCTTCCCCGCGCCGTTCTCACCCACCAGCGCCGCGCGCGCCCCCTCGCCGATCCGGAAGGAGACGTCGTCCAGCAGCACCCGCCCGTCGGAGAGGGTGTGCCGGAGCCCGGTCACGTCGACGTAGCCCACGGGCCCATCCTGCCCGGCGGGGCAACCGCTTTCCGACGGCGCTCAGCCGATGCACCGGTCCAGGCGGTAGCGCGCCAACCGCTCGACCAGCTCCGGCAGGGCCCCGACCGGTGACCCGCCGAGGTCGCGCCGGCAGTCCCGGACCACCCGGACGACCACCGGGTGCCCGATCCGGCCGGAGTACTCGCCGCTCAGCCGGACGACGGCCGCGCTCACGGCGTCGTCGGCGACAGCCGGCTCCGCGGGTGCGGTGGGGTCGCCGGCTGGGCCGGACGGGCTCGGCGGGACGACCAGGGTCATCGGCGGTCCTTCGTTCCGGGGGGAGCCGGGCCGGAGCGGGCCTCGGCGTTCCACACGGTGCCGTTCCGCCGCCGGGGCCACCAGGGCCCAAAGACCTGACCGGGTTCAGCCCAGCGCGATGGAGAGCACCGTCGCGCCCGCCGCCAGCAGCATCGCGAGGACCACGACCGCGGCGACCAGCCGCCGCCGGCGTTCGGAGTCCCGCCCGCCGGCACCACCCATGCCCATCATGCCGGGCGACGCTACCGCCCCGGACCTGCTCCGCTCAGCCCTGCGTGGCGGCGTTGCGACCCTCGGCGGTCGCGGCCACCGCGTCGCGGACGAGGGCGGTCAGCGCGTCGGTGTCCACCCGGTCCAGGCTCGGGAAGCGGATGCAGCTCTTGCCGCAGGAAACCCGGCCCAGCCGACCGGCCCGCGCCTCGGCCAGGTAGGCACCGTCGACGACGGCGAAGACGTACAGCGACAGGTGCCGCTTCTGCGCCGCCAGCGAGATCAGCGGGGTCGTCGTGGTCTCCCGGGCCGAGCGCGGCCGGTACGGCATGAGCCCGTAGCCCAGCATCCGCCCGCTGCCCGCCGGTACCAGCTGCCGGTCGATGCCGGGGGCGGCCGTGCGCACCAGCTCGTCCACCCGGCGCAGCTCGGCCGCCCGCGGGCCGGCGGCGGCGAACCACTGCTCGATCTCCTCGGGCGTCCCGGTCACGGCCGGGACGCTACGCCGGCCCGCGCGCCGCGAGCAGCGGTCAGCTCGCGCGCCGTCCCCAGAGCAGCGTGTCCAGCGCGGTGCCCTGCGGGGTGGTCCGGCGGACCTGCTCCAACCGGTCCACGTCCAGCAGCCGCGCGACCGGGACCAGCCGGTCGACGCTGTGCAGGATCGCCGGTTCCTGCGGCCCGCCGACGCCGGCCGTCAGGTTGTCCACGTCGTGCCCGAGCAGCAGCAGCCGGCCGCCGGGGCGGAGCCACCCGACCGCCCGGGTGAGCAGGGGCGTCATCTCCTCCCCGGGCAGGTGGAGGTAGGCGACCAGCACCAGGTCGAGCGACCCCTCCGCGGCCGACCAGGTGAGCACGTCGGCGGTCACCCAGCCGACCTGCCCGGCCCCGGGGCGGGCACGGCCGCGGTCGAGCCCCACGGCGGAGAAGTCGACCGCGGTCACCGCCCACCCGCGGGCGGCCAGCCAGAGCGCGTGCCTGCCCTCCCCCGCGGCGAGGTCGACGGCGGTCCCCGGCGGGACGTCGGCGAGGAGCTCCGCCACCAGCTCGTTCGGCCCCGGCGACCACTGCGCCTGCTCCGCGTACCGCCGGTCCCAGTCCTCCGCCCGCACGCCGGCAGTGTGGCAGCCGGGTCGCCCCCGGCGCCCGGGCGCGGTAAGGGTGGTGCGTGGCCGCCGTCGTCTCCCTCGTCGTCATCGTCACGCTGGGTCTGCTCGTCACCCGCATCGCCACGGTGGCGCTGACCATGACCGGCATGTCCCTGGCGCACGCCCGGTTCCAGGCCCGCTCGGCCTTCACCGGCACCGGCTTCACGACGTCCGAGGCCGAGGCCGTGGTCTCCCACCCGGTGCGGCGGCGGATCGTGATGGTGCTCATGCTGGTCAGCGGGGCGGGGGCGGTCTCCGTGCTGGGCACGCTGATCCTCAGCTACGCGGGCGTGGACTCCACCGGCGGCGGGGTGCGCCGGACGGCCGTCATCGTCGCGTCGATGGCCGGGCTGCTCTGGCTCTCGCGCAACGACCGGGTCGACCGGGTGCTGCGGAGGGTCATCGAGCGCGCCCTGAGCCGGGTGGCCGACCTCGACGTGCGCGACTACGCCGCGCTGCTGCACCTCCGCGGCCGGTGGCAGGTCGTGCAGGTGCCCGTCAGGGACGACGACTGGATCTCCTCCCGGCCGCTGGGCGAGCTCCGCCTGCCCGAGGAGGGCGTGACCGTGCTGGGCGTCGAACGGGACGACGGCACGTGGCTGGGCGCGCCGAGCGGGGACCTCCAGGTGCGCACCGGGGACGTCGTGGTCCTCTACGGGCGGCAGGCGATCCTCGACGACATCACCGAGCGGCTGCACGGCGAGGAAGGGGAACGGGCCAGCGAGCGGTCCCGCGCCTGGCACGCCGCGACGCCGCCGGTGGAGGTCGTCGAACGCCGGCGGTGAGGGCGGCGGTGTCGTACCCGGCTGCGAGCCTGGGTCCGTGACGACGTTGCACGACGTGGCCCTCATGCGACTGGTCGCCCAGCGGCTGGCCGGGCCGCCGGCCGCCGACGCCACCGCAGCGGTGCACCGGCTCCTCGCGCTGCAGGGCCAGGACTTCCCGGGCGCGGTGACCTCGGTGGCCCTGCGCACCCGGGCGAGGGACCGCGCCGCCGTGCTGCACGCCTTCGACACAGGCGCGGTGGTCCGCTCCTGGCCGATGCGCGGGACGCTGCACCTGGTGCCCGCGGGGGACCTGCCCTGGATGCTCGAGCTGCTCGGGCCGCGCGCGCTGGCCGGGCTGGCCGGCCGGCGCGCCGCCCTGGGGCTGACCGACGCCGACGTAGAGCGGGCCCGCGACCTCGCCGTGGCCGCCCTCTCGGGTGGCCGCCGCCTCTCCCGCCGCGCGCTCCTCGCAGCGATCGACGGGGGCGGGGTGGCGACCACCGGTCAGCGCGGCTACCACCTGCTCTGGTTCCTCGCCCAGACCGGCACGCTCTGCCTGGGGCCGACGGAGGAGGGCGAGCAGGCCTTCGTGCTGCTCGACGAGTGGGTCCGCGAGCGCCGCCGGCTCACCCGCGAGGAGGGGCTCGCCGAGCTCGTGCTGCGGTACTTCCTCGGCCACGGGCCGGCCACGGTGCAGGACCTCGTGCGCTGGGCGGGGTCGACGGTGCGCGACGTCCGCGCCGGGCTCGACGCGGTCCGGGACCGGTTGGCGCGCATCGAGGTGGAGGGCGCCGAGCACTGGCTGGACCCCGAGACCCCCGACCGCTGCGCGGCGCACCGGGAGGCCGCCCGGGCGCCGCTGCTGCTCCCGGGGTTCGACGAGTTCGTCCTGGGCTACGCCGATCGCGGCGCCGTCCTGGACCCGGCCTACGCGGAGCGCATCGTGCCGGGGCGCAACGGCGTCTTCCGCCCGACCGTGGTCGCCGACGGCCGGATCACCGGCACGTGGCGGCCGGCCGGACGCGGCGCCGCGCGCACCGTCGAGGCCGAACCGTTCACCCGCTGGGACGCCACCGTCGCCGAGGCCGTCCCGCGGTTGGCGGCCGCACTCCCGTGAGGCACCGGGCCGCCGCGGCTCAGCGGCGCTCGACCAGGAAGACGGGGATGCGCCGGTCGGTCTTCTGCTGGTACTCGGCGCCGTCGTGCTCGACCCCGCATCAGCGGCTGCTTGCGCACCTTGCCCGTCTTCGCGCCGCGCGTGCTGAAGATGACCACGGGGAGCCCGGTGTCCCGGAGCGTGCCGGCCCCCCGGCCACCGGTCGCCTCGTAGCGCTCCACCTCGTCGCGCACGCCTGCTGCGTGCTCGGCTCGTACTCACCCTCCAGCGGCATGACCCGAATCCAGGGCCGGCACAGCGGTGCTGCGTGCCGACCCGAGTCGCGGCGGCCGGGGCCCGGTGGCACCGTGCACTCGGCCGGACGGCGGGAGGAGCAGCACGGGATGCGGTACAGCGAAGGCGGCGACCTCGACACGTCGGGTGTCCGGGACCTCCGGGGCGGTGGCGGGTTCGGCGGTGGCCGCGGGATCGCCGTGGGCGGCGGAGGGCTGGGCGTGGTCGGCATCGTCGTGCTGGTCCTCTTCCAGCTGCTGGGCGGCGGCGGCGACGGCACCGGCGCGGGCGTCGGCGGCCTCTCCGGGCTGGGGGAGGGCCAGACCGCCGACAACGGCCAGCTGGAGCAGCGGTGCCGCACCGGGGCCGACGCGAACGCCTCCGTGGAGTGCGCCGTCGTCGCCGACATCGAATCCGTCCAGGACTACTGGTCCGGGGTGCTCGGCGCCGACTACCGGCCCACCCAGACCGTCTTCTTCTCCGGCTCGGTGCAGACCGGCTGCGGCGGGGCGACCAGCGGATCGGGGCCGTTCTACTGCCCGGCCGACGAGCTGGTGTACATCGACCTCAGCTTCTTCGACCAGCTCCGGCAGCAGTTCGGCGCGCAGGGCGGCCTCTTCGTCAACGCCTACGTGATCGCCCACGAGTACGCCCACCACGTGCAGAACCTGCTGGGGATCAACCGCCAGGTGTCCCCGGGCGAGTCAGGGCCCACCAGCGGCACGGTGCGCCTGGAGCTGCAGGCCGACTGCTTCGCCGGCGCCTGGGCGAACCACGCCGAGACGGTGCCCGACGAGTCGGGTCAGCCGCTGATCGCCGAGATCACCGACGACGACATCGCCCGTGCGCTGGACGCCGCCGGGCGCATCGGCGACGACTTCATCCAGGAGAACCTCGGGAGCGGCACGGTGGACCAGGACGCGTTCACCCACGGCTCGTCCGAGCAGCGCCAGCGCTGGTTCCTCACCGGGTACGAGACGGGCGACCCGGGCCGCTGCGACACCTTCGCCACCGACGACCTGGGCTAGGGCATGACCGACAACCTCCGCGTGACGCGGGACGGGCACGTCGCCGTCCTCACCATCGACCGGCCGAGGAAGCGCAACGCCATGACCGTGGGCATGTGGGCGGCCCTGCCGACCCTCCTGGCCCCCCTCGCCGCCGACCCCGGCGTGCGGGTCCTGCTGGTCACCGGGGCCGGCCCGAGCTTCTGCGCCGGCGCCGACATCTCCGACCTCCTCGGCGGGGCGGACCCCGTCGACCCGATGGCCGACGTGCGGCGGCACAACCTCGCCGCCCAGGCGGCGCTGCGCGGTTTCCCCAAGCCGACGGTCGCCGTCGTCCGCGGCCACTGCATCGGGGGCGGGGTGGAGCTCGCCACCTGCTGCGACCTGCGCTTCGCCGACCCGACCGCGGTCTTCGGCGTCACCCCGGCCAAGGTCGGGATCGTCTACACCCCCGCCTCCACCAAGGCGCTGGTCGACCTGGTGGGACCGGCGACGACGAAGTACCTGCTCTACAGCGGGGAGCTGATCGACGCGGAGACCGCCCTGCGCACCGGCCTGGTCGACCGGCTCGTCGACGCCGATGACCTCGATGCCGAGGCGCACCGGTTCGCCGGGGTGCTGGCCTCCCGCTCCGGGCTCACCCAGCGCGCGACCAAGGAGGTCGTCGCCGCGATCGCGGACGGGGGGGACGGCGAGGAGGTGGTCGCCGCCCGGTACCGCGAGACGATCGCCGCCGGCGAGCTGGCCGAGGGCGTCGCCGCCTTCGCCGGGCGCCGCGCGCCGCACTTCCCCTGGTCCGGCTGACATCCGGCGTTTCAGCCACGCCCGACCGCGGGTACCCGACCCGCTGCGCGGAACGGGGTCTCGCGAGCGGCGGAGAGCCGGTGCAGCGCTGCGCCGGCCTGTCCCACCGTCCCCGACCGCGCCCCGGGACGCACGGATGCGCCGGGGCACACGTTCAGCTCTCGCGCCGACCCACTCGGCGCCGCCCCATCGACGTCACGGCCGTCCGGCCGCGGTGCTCCACCGCCTGGATGTGTGCCGGAACGGCGCCGGGGTAGCGCTCCCACCGACCACGAAGCATGCCGAGGAGGACCGATGACTCACTCCATCGACGCCCCGTTCCCGCCGCCGGTTCCGGCCACGACGGGCGCCACCACGACCACCTCCACCTCCACCACCGACGGCTCCTCCACCAAGGACGTCGCCAAGGGCGAGGCCCAGCAGACGAAGGACGTCGCGAAGGACGAGGCCCGCAACGTCGGGCAGACCGCCGTCCAGGCCGGCGGCCAGGTCGCCTCGACCGCGGCCGACCAGGCCAAGCACGTCGCCGGGGAGACCCAGCGGCAGGCCAGGGACCTCCTCGAGCAGGGTCGCAGCCAGCTCAAGGAGCAGACGGTCGCCCAGCAGCAGAAGGCCGCGACGGGCCTCTCCTCCCTCGCCCAGGAGCTGCGCGGCCTGGCCGACGGCACCAGCGACGGCGCCCCTGGCCCCGCCCG
Source organism: Blastococcus sp. SYSU DS0533 (assembly GCF_054050775.1). Lineage (NCBI taxonomy): Bacteria > Bacillati > Actinomycetota > Actinomycetes > Geodermatophilales > Geodermatophilaceae > Blastococcus > Blastococcus sp. SYSU DS0533. Next base: position 34,932 of record NZ_JBJGZZ010000012.1, read on the forward strand.
CGACCTGCTCCACCAGGCCTCCGGCCTGGTCGAGGGCTTCGCCGACAAGCTGCAGAACCGCGAGCCGGCCCAGCTGCTCGACGAGGTCCGCACCTTCGCCCGTCGCAAGCCCGGCCTGTTCCTGCTCGGTGCCGCCGCCGCGGGCATCGTCGCCGGCCGGCTGACCAGCGGCGCCCGGGCCGCGCACAGCGACTCCGGATCGGGCTCCGGCCAGGCTCAGGCCCACCGCAGCACGCCGACCAACTACGTCGACCCCGCGCCGACGTACTCCGGGTACTCCACCGCCACCACGGGTGCGGGGACGGGCACGGGCACCGGGGCACCGCTGCCCCCGCCGCCGTACGGCACGGTGCCCCCGGCCGGCAGCATGGTGCCGCCGGCCACCGCCGCCGGCTGGGACGACCCGGCCGGCCGGCCCGGTGAGGTGCGCTGAGATGAGCTCCCCCTACTCCGGGGCCACCCCCGCAGGTTCGCAGGGCTACGCGGAGCCGACGTCGCAGAACTACGCGGCGGATTACTCCCAGGGCCAGCACAGCGGGAACATGGGCACGCCCACCACCCCGTCCGGCCAGCCCGATGTCGAAGGCGTCTCGGTCGGCGCGCTCATCGGCGAGGTCACCAAGGACCTGTCGACGCTGATGCGCCAGGAGCTCGAGCTGGCCAAGGCCGAGCTGAAGGTCGAGGCCAAGAAGGCCGGCCAGGGCGCCGGGATGTTCGGCGCCGCCGGGTTCGCCGGCTACATGGTCGCGCTGTTCCTCTCCCTCGCGCTCATGTGGGCGCTGGCCAGCGCCATCCCCACCGGCTGGGCCGGGCTGATCGTCGCCGTTCTGTGGGGCGTGATCGGGGCCGTCGCCTTCGTGATGGGACGCAAGAAGTTCCAGCAGGTGAACCCCAAGCCCGAGCGCACCGTGGACACCCTCCAGCAGGTGCCCGGCGCCCTCAAGCCCCACTGACCCGCTGACCCCTCTCGACACGGCAGGAGCCGAAGACATGACCAGCAGTGACCCGGACGTCATCCGGCGGCAGATCGAGGACACCCGGCGCGAGCTCAGCTACGACGTCGACGCCCTCAACGAGAAGGTCAACCCGTCCCGCGTCATGGACCGGCGGGTGACCGCGGCCAAGGGCCGCATGACCTCCCTCAAGGAGAAGGTGATGGGTTCCGCTCACGACACCACCTCCGCGGCCCAGCACCGCGCTTCCGACGCGGCCGGCTCGGTGCAGGGCGCGGCCTCCAGCGCGGCCGGCAGCGTGCAGGACGCGGCCTCGTCCGCGGTCGGCGCCGTCCAGCAGGCACCGGACACGATCGTGCGCCAGGCGCAGGGCAACCCGCTCGCCGCCGGGCTGATCGCCTTCGGTGCCGGCTGGCTCGTGTCCAGCCTGCTCCCGGCCTCCCAGAAGGAGCAGGAGCTCGCCCACCAGGCCGAGACCGCGCTCCGCGAGAACAAGGACACGCTGCTCCAGCCCGCGAAGCAGGCGGCCCAGGAGATGGGCGAGCAGCTCAAGCCGGCCGCCCAGCACGCGGTGGAGGAGGTCAAGGCCACCGCGCAGGACGCGACCGAGACCGTCAAGCAGGAGGGCCAGTCGGCCGCCCAGGACGTGCAGGGCCAGGCCCAGCAGTCCAAGGAGTCGGTGCAGGGCCAGGCCCAGCACTCGAAGGAGACGGTGCAGAGCCAGTCCTCCGGCTCCTGACACCGCGGGTCGACCGACCCGCCCGCACCTCTGCGCCCCGCCGGGCCTCCCGGCGGGGCGCAGTGCTGTCCGCGCCCGGACCACCCCGACGGGTGAGCCGGCGCGCCCCCTGCTGCAGGGGCCCTGGTGCGCACCGCCGTCCTGGGCGCCTGAGGCCGCGGCCCGGCCCGCCCCCCCCCCCTGACCCGGGGCGGGGCGGGCCGCACTCGACGGCTCAGACGAACGCGCTCACCCCGGTGAGCGCCCGCCCGACGATCAGCTGGTTGATCTCACGCGTCCCCTCGTAGGAGTAGAGGGCCTCCGCGTCGTTGAAGAACCGGACGACGTCGCGCTCGAGCAGGATGCCGTTGCCCCCGAGCAGCTCGCGTGCCCACGCCACCGTCTGCCGCGCCTGGCTGGTGACGTAGCTCTTCGCCAGCGCGGCGTGGTCGTCGCGGAAGACGCCCTCTTCCTGGAGCTGGGCGACGCGCACCGCCATCCCGAGGCTCGCGGTGACGTTCCCGGCCATGCGCGCCAGCAGGTCCTGGACCAGCTGGAACCCGGCAATCGGCCGGCCGAACTGCTCCCGCTCCTTGGCGTAGGCCAGCGCCGCCTCGAAGGCGCCCATCTGGCAGCCGACCGCGCTCCAGGCGACGCCGCCGCGGGTCAGCTTCAGCACCCGGTTGACGTCCTTGAAGGTGTTGCCGCCCTCGAGCTTGTTCCCCGCCGGGATCCGGCACCCCTCGAACACCAGGTCGGCGTTCTGCACGGTGCGCAGGGCGTACTTGCCCTCCATCTTGGTGGCGCTGAACCCGGGCGTGCCCTTCTCCACGACGAAGGTCTTCACCGAGTCGTCGGCGACGTCGCGGGCGAAGACGACGACGAGGTCGGCGAAGGTGCCGTTGCCGATCCACCGCTTGGCCCCGTCGAGCACCCACTCCTCGCCGTCCCGCCGGGCCGTGGTCTCCAGGCCGAGCGCGACGTCGGAGCCACCGTGCGGCTCGGTCAGCGCGAAGCAGCCGATCTTCTCCAGCGCCAGCATCCCGGGCAGCCAGCGCTCCTTCTGCTCCTCGGACCCGAGGGTGACGATCGACCCCATCGCCAGGCCGTTGTGCACGCCCAGGAACGTGGCCATCGACGGGTCGACGCGGGCGGTCTCCAGCGCGATGAACCCGGTGAACAGCCGCGAGGCCCTCGGCGACCCCTCGGTGTCGTAGCTGCGGCCGACCAGCCCGGCCTCGGCGAAACGCGGGATCAGCTCCATCGGGAAGGTCGCCGCCTCCCAGTGCTCGTTGACCCGCGGCCGGACCTCCTCGCGCAGGAAGGCGCGGATGCCGGCGAGCTCCTCGCGCTCGTCCTCCGCCAGCAGCGACTCGTAGGCGTACAGGTCGCCTGGGATGAGGTCGTCGGTCATGCGGGTGTCCTCTCGTCGGTGGCGCCGGGCTCCTACCCGCCGGGTCCGCGCCGCAACTCGACCGCCGCCGCGGGCAGCGGGGCGGTCGCCGCCCGGTGCACGGCGTGCTCGGCGAAGCCCCGCGGCCCCGCCGCGCGGCGCACGCCCGTCCGCACCCGCTCGACGGCGCCCGGACCCATCTCGGAGGAGCCGACGAGCACCCGCCCGCCGGGGGCGAGCACCCGGTCGACGACGTCCCACTCGGTGCCCGGCGGCGTCCAGAAGGCCCGGACGTCGAAGGAGACGACGAGGTCGAACCCGCACTCCGGCAGCTCGGCGTCGACCAGCGGCCCGCCGAGGACGGTGACCCGGCCGGCGTCGATCGCCGCCCGGTTGCGGGCGGTCGCGGCCGCGACCATCGCCGGGGAGCGGTCCAGCGCCACGACGTGCCCCTCCGGCACCCGCGCGGCGAGGAGGGCGACCAGCACGCCGTGGCCGCAGCCGACCTCGAGCACCCGCTCCCCCGGGGCCGGGTCGGCCAGGCCCGCCGCCCAGGTCAGCCGCTCCGACGCCCGCACGCCGGCCGGCTCAGCTCAGCATCCGGGTGCCGGGGGGCAGGACACCGCCCGCGAGCAGCTCCGCCGTCACGTCCTGCAGCGCGGTGAGCGCGGCGCGCTGCGCGAAGGGGCCGGTGGAGACGCGGGCGACGCCCAGCCGTTCCAGCTCCGCGACCGGTGGCGTGGCGCCGGGGACGGCGAGGAGGCTCAGCCGCCCCCGCCCCAGCGCCCCGACGAGCGCGGCGATCTCGTCGGCGGCGACCACCCCGGGGACGAAGACCGCGGTCGCGCCGGCGGCGAGGAAGGCCCGCCCACGGTGGGCCGCCTCCTCCAGCAGCGCCGCGCGGTCGGCGTCCCCGGGTGCGAGCAGGACGACGTCGGTGCGCGCGTTGAGCACGAACTCGACGCCGGCGGCGCGACCGGCGGCGAGCACCTCCCCCACCGCGGCCACCGCGTCGTCCAGGGGGCGGAGCGCGTCCTCCAGGTTGCCGCCGGCGGCGCCCGCCGCGACGACCCGCGCCGCCGTCCCGCCCGGATCGCCGTACCCGGCCTCCATGTCCACGGAGACCGGCAGCTCCACCGCGGCGGCGATCCGCCGCACCACCTCCAGGTGCAGGTCCAGCGGGATGCGCTCGCCGTCCTCGTACCCCAGGGACGCCGCGATGGCGTGGCTCGCGGTGGCCAGGGCGCCGGTGCCCGCCGTCCCGGCGACGACCCTGGCCGAGGTCACGTCCCAGACGTTGGCCAGGACGAGGATGCGGGGATCGGTCTGCAACCGCAGCAGGGTGCGGGCACGGGAGGCCAGGTCGGGCATGCGGGCAACCTAGGCGGCCGCGGGGACCGTTGACCAGCCACTCTGGCGGAAACCGGTTAGGCCAGGCTAACCTGCGTGGGTCGCCCAGGTGCCACACCGGGGCAGCCCCCGCCGTCTCGTGTTAGGCGACCGCTCCATGTACGTGTGCCACTGCACCGTGGTGACCGACCGCGACGTCCTCGAGGCGATCGCCAACGGGGCGCGCTGCGTCGCCGACGTGGCCCGGGCCACCGGCGCCGGCCGCACCTGCGGCAACTGCGTCGCATCGCTGCACGAGTTGGTGTGCCAGCATTGCCCGGTACGAGCCGGGGGCACCACCGAGCACCCGGCCGAGCGAGAGCTGGGAGTGGCCGGTGCAGCCCGTTAGCCCACGCGTGGTCGAACTGCTGAACGACGCGCTAACCTTCGAACTGACGGTCACCAACACCTACTTCCTCAACGCCCGCATGCTCGACGCATGGGGCTTGCCGAAGCTCGGCAAGGTCTTCTACGACCTCTCCATCGACGAGATGCGCGACGCCGACGCCCTCATCCAGCGCGTGCTGCTCTTCGACGGCCACCCCAACCTCCAGCGGCTCGGGGCGATCCGGGTCGGCGAGACGGCCGAGGAGATGCTCGTGCTCGCCCTGGACAGCGAGAAGGCGGCCGTCGCCCAGTTCAACGCCTCGGCGAAGGAGTGCCACGACCTCGGCGACCACGGCACGGCGTCGGTGTTCGAGGAGATGGTCCTGGACGAGGAGAAGCACGCCGACTGGTTCGAGGCGCAGCTGGCCGCGATCGAGCGCGTCGGCTCCCCGCAGTACCTGGCCGCGCAGATCTCCACCGAGACGCCCTGATGCGACGAGGGCCCCTCCCGGCGCGGGAGGGGCCCTCGTGCCCGTGGCCCCTCTGCCGGGTCCCGCGCCGACGCGTGGGGGGCAGTGGGGTCCTCTCAGCCGGCCAGCAGCTCCTGCAGCCGTTCGAGCTGCAGGGTGGCGGCGCGCAGCCCGATGCCCGTGTAGAAGACGTCGTCCTCCACCTGGAAGGCCCGCTGGTCCTGCACCGCGGTGAGCATCGGCCACAGCGGCCCGGCCACGACGGCAGCCTCCCCGGAATCGGCGACCGGCCCGTACGACGAGTACAGGATCACGTCCGCGTCGGCCTGGGTGATCTCCTCGGGGCTCAGCTCGGCGAAGGTCGGGCGCCCCGCGGGCAGCTCCACCTGGTCCAGGCCGACGTCGGCGAGGACCGTGCCGATGAACGAGTCGGGCTGGTAGGCCCGGATGGTGCCGCCGACGAACCGGATCGGGCTGATCGTCGTGCCGGTCCCGATCTCCTCGCCGAGCCGGGCGGCCTGCTCCTCGTAGTCCGCGATGAGCTCCGCCGCCTCCTCCTCCCTGCCCAGCGCCTCGGCGGCGAGGAGGAGGTTCTCCTTCCACGTGTCGCCGACGTCGGCCGCGAAGACGGTGGGGGCGATCCGCGACAGCTGGTCGTAGATGTCCTCGTGGCGCACCGAGTTGGACAGGATGAGGTCCGGCTCCAGCGCGGCGATCTCCTCCAGGTTCGGCTCGGCGATCGTGCCGACGACCTCGATGCGCTCGGCGTCCTCGGCGAGGTAGCTGAGGAAGGTCCCCGAGACGTCGGTGGTCACCGCGCCCACGGGGGTGACGCCGAGCGAGAGCGCCGAGTCCAGCTCCCCGGTGTCCAGGACGACGACCCGCTCGGGCTCGGCCGGGATCTCGGTCGCCCCCATGTCGTGCTGGACCGTGCGCGGGAAGGCGGTGCCCTCGGCCGCCGCCACGCCCGCCGCCCCGTCGCCGGGCTCGGTGTCCCCGCCGCCGCAGGCGGCCAGGACCAGGGCGGCCGCCACCGCGAGGGCGGTCGCGCGCGAGAGGTGCTTCGTCATCGTCCTCCTCCGTGCTGAGCGCACCTCCGGGGCGGACGTGCGTCTGGATCGGCCGGCACCGGTGTGCAAGACTGCCGGAAGCCAGGGAAGGCTAGCCTAAGTAGGCCGCCGCCCCGCACGCACCGAGCCCGGGAGACGCCGTGACCGTCCAGACCGCGCAGATCCCCGCCTACCGCACCTTCCCGGTGCGCGTCGCGCGGGTGCAGCGGCTGAGCCCGAGCTTTCTGCGGGTCACCTTCACCGGCCCGGAGATGGACGAGCTGACGTCGAACGGCCGGGACCAGCGGATCAAGGTCATGCTGCCGCTGCCGGGGCGCGGCATCCTCGACTGCCCGGCCGGTGACGACTGGTACGGCGCGTGGCGGGCGCTGCCCGAGGAGCGCCGGATGCCGCTCCGCACCTACACCGTCCGGGCGCTGCGCCCCCAGCACCGCGAGGTCGACGTCGACTTCGTCCTGCACGGCGCGACCGGCCCCGCCTCGGCCTGGGCCGAGCAGGCCGGCCCCGGCGACGAGGTGGTCCTGGTCGCGCCGAACGCCCGCTTCCCCGGTGAGACCGGCGGTTTCGAGTGGCACCCGCCGGCCGACGCCTCCTGCCTGCTGGTCGCGGGCGACGAGACGGCGGTGCCGGCGATCTGCGCGATCGTGGAGGGCCTGCCCGCGGGCCGGCGCGCCAAGGTCCTGCTCGAGGTGCCGACCGCCGGCGACGCGCTCGCCGTCGCCGCCCCGCCCGGCGTGGAGATCACCTGGCTGCCCCGCTGGCCCGTCGACGGCTCCGCCGCCTCGCCGCGCGGTCGGCTGCTCACCGAGGCCGTCCTGGCCGCCGTCCGCGAGCTGGGTGACCTGATCGCTCCCTCCCCCGCGCCCGACCTCGCCGACGTGGACGTCGACGCGGGCATCCTGTGGGAGGTCCCCGTGGAGGCGGCCGCCACCCCGGGCACCTCCGGCGTCTACGCCTGGCTCGCCGGTGAGGCCGGTGTCGTCAAGGGCCTGCGCCGGCACCTGGTGCAAGAGGTCGGGGTCGACCGCCGGTCGGTGGCCTTCATGGGGTACTGGCGCGAGGGCCGCGACTCCGACTGACCCTCCGTTTGACACCGTGACATCAGCCGGTGTCACATGAGGTCGTGCCTGGTTACGACGTCGTCGCCACCGACGGCCTGAGCGTCATAGGAACCGTCGGCTTCTTCGTGCCCGCGGCCGTCCTCGTGGCGCTGGTCGCGGGGGCGGTGGTCCGCGACCGCCGGATCAGCGCGCGGGAGGCGGCGGCCGGGGCCGATCACGAGGGCACGGTGCGGGAGGAGGTCGCCGACGGCGACGCCGCGGAACGCTAGCCCCCGAGCTCCCCCAGCGCCGCCTCCACAGCGGTCGCCACCTCCGCGGCCATCTCGGTGCGGAACGCGGCAAGCACCGCCTGCGCCGCCACCGGCTGGAGCCGGGTGACCGTGGCCAGGATCGCGTCCAGCTGCTCGGACGGTGCGCCCGCCTCCACGAACCCGCGCCAGACGGTGTCGACGAACATCTCGACGTAGGTGCGGCTGATCGCCCGCACGTGCTCGTTCACCTGCGCCTGGGCCGCGATGAGCGCCGTCGACGGGACGCCGAGGCCCATGACCTGCAGCCCCGCCACGAGCAGGGCGGGGTCGAGGACGCGGAGCCGATCCCCGTCGAGCCGCTCCACGATGCCGAGCTCGACCAGCGGGTCGATCAGCTCCCCGTCGGCCGGGACGCCCGCCCGGGCGGCGAGCTCCGCACCGGTGGTCTCCTCCGGCTCCGGCGGGAGCCAGGGCGCCAGCAGCGCCCGGTGCAGCGCGAGGGTGGCAGAGCTCGCGGTGGGCGGCGCGCTGGCGAGGGTGCGCTCGATCATCGCCAGCGAGTAGCCCTCGGCGAGCATCTCCCGCACGAGCAGCAGCCGGGCGACGTGCTCGCGGCCGTAGTAGCCCGTGCGGCCGACCATCCGCGGCGGCGGCAGGAGCCCGCGCGCCGAGTACGCCCGCACGTTCCGCACCGTGAGCCCTACGCGGGCGGCCAGCTCGTCGACCGTCAGCTCGCGCTCGGGGTCCTCACCGGCCGGCTCGGGCAGTGCTGCGCTCACCCGTCCCCCTCTCCTCGTCACCCCAGCCTATGTCGCTCGTTCCATGTGACAGTTGCCGATGTAACCGTTACTGGTGTTCCATAGCTACATGCCTGGGAGGGAAGCCGTGCTGCTCGCCGCCGAGACACGACCTGCCGGAGGTGCCGCGCTGGGCGAGGTGCTCCTCGCCACGGGGATCGGCGCCCTCCTGACGGTGGTGCTGCTGACCCTGGTCATCGCGCACCGCGCCCGGCGGTCGTCCGTGCTCACCCGGGTCGGCGACCGGCTCGGCGCCGCCGCCGGGGTGCCGGGCTGGGTAGCCCTGCCGACGGTCCTGACCACCGCCTCGCTGCTGACCGCCCTGCTCGGCATGCTCTGGGACATCGCCTTGCACATCGGCGTCGGCCGCGACGAGGGGCCGCTGGCCAACCCGGCGCACTACCTCATCCTCTTCGGCCTCTTCGGCGTCTTCGCCGGCGGCGTGCTCGCCTGCGCCATGCCGCTGGACGAGCGGCCCGGCCCGGCTGCCGTGCGGTTCGTCCGCGGCTGGGACGTCCCGGTCGGCGGCATCCTGCTCACGGCCGCGGGCTTCTACGCCCTGCTCGGGTTCCCCCTCGACGACGTGTGGCACCGGATGTTCGGCCAGGACGTGACCCTCTGGGGCCCCACGCACCTGATGCTGATCGGCGGCGCGGGCCTGTCGATCATCGGGCTGCTCGTCCTCGAGCAGGAGGGGCACGGCCGGCGCTCCACCGACGGCGACCAGGGGGGCACCGCGCGGTTCCTCCGGCGGACCTCGGCCATGGGCGGGCTGCTGCTCGGCATGTCGGTCTTCCAGGGCGAGTACGACTTCGACGTGCCGCAGTTCCGGCTGGTGCTGGAGCCGTTCATGATCGCCGGGGCCGCCGGCATCGCGCTGGTCGCGGCCCGCATGTTCATCGGCCGCGGCGGGGCGCTCGCCGCGACGGCGTTCTTCCTGGCCGTGCGCGGCTCCATCGCGCTGGTCGTGGGGCCCGGCCTGGGCGAGATCGTCCCCACGTTCCCGCTCTACCTGGGTTCGGCGATCGTGGTCGAGCTCCTGGCGCTCGCGCTGCCCCCGGCCCGCCGGCCGCTGCTGTTCGGCGCCGTGGCCGGCGTCGCGATCGGCACCGTCGGCCACGGGACCGAGGCGGCCTGGACCCACGTCGTCCAGGAGCTGACCTGGGGCAGCGACGTCCTGGTGGAGGGCACGCTCATGGCGCTCGCCGGCGGTGTCGCCGGGGCGCTGCTGGGGGCCCTCCTGGCCACCGGCCTGCGCCGCCGGCTGCCGCGCCCCGCCGTCGCCCGCGGCACGCTCCTGGCCTGCCTCGCGGTGCTCGTGGGCGCCGTCGCCAACGGCCTGGTCGCCACCGTGCCCGACGACGTCCAGGCGACCTTCACGATCGACGACGTCACCACCGAGCCCCGCACGGCGCAGATCGGCGTGCGGCTGGACCCGGCCGACTTCCCCGACGACCCCGCGTGGGTGCAGATCACCGCCTGGCAGGGCCAGGGGCTGGTCGTGACCCCGCTGGAGGAGGTCGGCGAGGGCGAGTACCGCACCACCGAGCCCGTGCCGCTGCACGGGACGTGGAAGACGCTGCTGCGCGTGCACGACGGACGGGTGCTCACCGCCTTCCCCATCTACCTGCCGCAGGACGAGGCGATCCCCGCCGACGAGATCCCGGCCGAGGACGGCATGACCCGCAGCGCGATCCCCGAGATCGACATCCTCCAGCGCGAGCTGGAGGACAGCGGCGGCGGCCTGTGGCTGGTGTCCAACCTCGTGGTGCTCGCCTGCACGCTGGCGCTCGTCGCCGCCATGGCCTGGGGTGTGGGCCGCTACGCCCGCCGCGCCGGCGTCGCCCGGCCGTTCGTCGATGCCCCGGCGGGCCGCCCCGTGGAGAGCGCGACGACACCCGCGGCGGTGCACCGGTGAGCCCGCACCGCACGACCACCGCCCTGCTGCTCGTGGCGCTGCCGCTGACCGGCTGCGCCGGCACGGCTGCCCCCGCCGAGGAGGTTGCCGCTCCCCCGGCAGCCCAGTCCCCCCTCGCCGGCAGCACCACACCGACCGACCCCGCGCCGCCGGAGGCCACCGGTCAGCGCATCGAGGTGGCGTACGCGGACGGCCGGGTCACCGGCGACACGGGCCGGGTCCCGGTGCCGCTGGGTGAGCCGGTGACCGTCGTCGTCACCTCCGACGTCGCCGACGAGGCGCACCTGCACGGGTACGACCGGCTGGCCGACCTGGTACCGGGGCAGCCGGCGGAGCTCTCGTTCGACGCCACCATCCCCGGGGTCTTCGAGCTCGAGCTGCACGACGCCGGGACGGTGCTGCTGACGCTGCAGGTCGGGTGAGCGTCCTCGCGCACGGGGTCGGCTCGCGCACGGACCTGCCGATCCCGATCGGCTTCGCGCTCTACGGCGCCGGGGCGGCGATCCTGGTCAGCTTCACCGTCCTGCTGCTGTTCTGGCGCACCCCGCGGCTGGGCGGCGCCGGGCCGGGGCGTCCGCTGCCCGCCGGCGTGCAGCGGGTGCTCGACGGCGCGCCGCTGCGGCGGGGGCTCCAGGCGCTCGCGCTGGTCGTGGCGGCCTTCGTCGTCGCCGTGGCACTCCTCGGGCCCGGCGAGACCTCGCGCAACCTCGCCCCGTGGGTGCTCTACGTGACGTTCTGGGTGGGGCTCGTACCGGCGAGCCTGCTGCTCGGCCCGGTCTGGCGGGTGGCGAACCCCCTGCGGCTGCTGCACCGGCTGCTGCGCCCGGTGGCGCCGGCCGCACCCGGCGCGGCGCACCTGCCCGCCCTCGGGCTCTGGCCGGCCGCGGGCTCGCTGCTGGCCTTCGTCTGGCTGGAGCTGGTCTTCCCCGGCCGCGCGGAGCCGGTCACCGTTGCGGTCTTCCTGCTGCTGCACGCGGTGGTGCACGTGGCGCTGTCGCTGTGGTTCGGCGAGGGCTGGTTCGCCCGCGGGGACGGCTTCGAGGCCTACTCCGCGCTGATGGCCCGGCTCTCCCCGTGGGGCCGGCGGGACGACGGCCGCCTGGTGCTGCGCAACCCGCTGGCCGGCGCGCTCGCCACCCCGGCCGAACCCGGCCTGGCCGCGCTGGTGGTGGTGCTGCTGGGCTCGACCGCCTTCGACGGGCTCTCGCGCACGGTGTGGTGGCAGACCGGCCCGGGCGCGGCGGACGACACCCTCTCCGGCACGGTGGGCCTGCTGGCGTCGATCGGCGTCGTCGCGGCCCTGTACGCGCTGGGCACGCGGTTGTCCGGGCGGCTGGCGGACCAGCCCCCGGGCGTGCAGCCGGGCCGGTACGCGGCCACGGTCATCCCCATCGCGCTGGGCTACACCGTGGCGCACTACTTCAGCCTGCTGCTGCTCGACGGGCAGAACACCTGGATCCTGGTGAGCAACCCGTTCGGCGTCGCCGGCGTGGACCTGTTCGGCACGTACGGCAACCGGGTCGACCTGACCGCGGTCGGCTCCGACGCGATCGCCCTCGTCCAGGTGGGGGCGATCATCGCCGGCCACGTCGTCGGGGTCACGCTGGCGCACGAGCGGGCCCTGCTTTCCGCCCGGCACGCGCGGGCCTCCGACCAGCTGCCGCTGGTGGTCGTGATGGTGCTGTTCACCCTGGGCGGCCTCGGCCTGCTGTTCGGCTTCTGAGCGCGGCGGTCACCCGGACGGGCGCATCCGGCACGGCGGCCACCAGCACGCGCCGCGGGATGCCGACGGCCCCGGTGCCGGACCACCGTCCGAGCCGGTCCACCGGTCCCCGGGCCGACGAGTGCGCAAGGACCCGCCTCGTGATCGCTGTGACCTGCCGCCACGGTGAGCACTTCGCCGTCGACCCCGACCACATCGAGCGCGTCGAGTGCCACGCCGACACGGTCGTCCACCTCGTCGACGGCACCCGCTACGTCGTCGAGGCGGCGTGCGAGGAGGTCCGGCACTCGATCGCCGCCCACCGCGCGGGTGCGCTCGTCGCCCGGGCGCGCTCACCGGCGGGTACGCCGCCATGCCGCCCGCCGCTCGCCTCGCCAGGCGGCACGGCAGCGGCCGGGGCGCGCCCGAGCCGGAGCTGGGCGCCGTCCCGAACTGACGCCGCTCAGCGGCGGTCGAGCCGCAGCACCGCCATGGTGCGTGCGGCCATCTCCGCCTCGCCCAGCGCGTTGGGGTGCACGATCACCGGGTTGAGCCCCTGCAGCACCGGCTCGATCCAGCGGACACCGATCGGCTGGCAGGCGTCGTGGCCGTCCGAGACGCGGCTCAGGTCGACGAACGTGACCCCGGACAGGGACGCCGCCCGCCGCACCACGTCGTTGAGGGTCGCCTGGAGCTCGCGCAGGTAGGGGATGTCGCCCTCGGCGATCGTCATGCGGTCGAAGCAGCCGCCGCTGGCCGGCACGATCCAGGGGTAGCCGAGGATGGCGATCCGCGCGTCCGGCGCCGCCGCCCGCACGGCCCGGAGCGCCTCCACCAGGGCGGGGAACGTCGTGCTGCGCACCGTGTCCGTGAACGTGCTGCCGTACCGGTCCTTGCACGGGCTGCCCTGACCGAGCGTGGCGAGGCCGGCGGTGCTGCAGGCGATCACCGAGTTGATGAAGACGCCGCTGTCGTTGCCGCCGATGGTCATCGTGACCAGCTGGGTGTCCCGGCCCAGCGCCTCGAGCTGCGGGGCCACCCCCGGGTGCTGCCCGGTGAAGAAGTCGCCGGTGTCGGCGCCCCCGCACGTCACGTCGGTGAGCTGGGCGCCGATCGCCCGGGCGATGACGTGCGGGTAGTTGCGGGTCGAGCGCAGGCACTGCGGCGGCGCGGTCAGGTCCGGCGGCAGCACGCCCGACGCCGCGCTGTAGGAGTCACCCAGGGCGACGTAGCGCAGCGGGGCCGCGGCAGCCTGGGCCGTCGGCGCGACCACGACGCCGCTGAGGACCGCGGCGGCGGCCAGGATGCAGGTAGCGAGACGGCGCACGTCTCCTCCAGATCGGGTGGGGGCGGTGTGCGCGGATCAACGCGCGACCCGCCCGGCGGTTACGCAGGTCACACAGCTGTCCGCGACGGCGTGCCACCCGGCGGTCGCGGGCTACCGTCGAGCCATGGCTCCGGGGCGCGTGGTCCAGGCGCTCGTCGCCGTCGTGGTCGTCGCCCTCGCGGGCTCGGTGCTCGTGCACAACAGCCCCGGCAACCGGGTGGCGCACGCCGTCCTGCACTTCGGGTGCTTCCTGTCCGCGTCCGACGAGCCGGGCGGCACCGCGGCCCTCGGCGACTCGATCACCGCCGGCAGCCACGTGGGGGTGCTCCCCATCGGGGTCGACGACTCGTACATCGACGTGCTCGGCTGCCGCGAGGACTCCCCCGTGACTTACAGCGGCAACTTCGGGGTCGGCGGGGAGCGGAGCGATGAGATCCTCGCCCGGGTGCCCGACGCGCTCGACCCGCGCCCGGCCACGGTGCTCGTGCTCGCCGGCACCAACGACGTCCGCCAGGGGCGCACCGAGGGGACGATCGAGAACCTGGCGCAGATGGCCGAGGAGATCGAGGCCCGCGGTGCGACCCCCGTCTTCGCGACCCTGCCCCCGAGCGACGAGTTCCCCGAGGAGACGGTGGCCCTCAACGACCGGCTGCGCGCGTGGGCGGACGAGCAGGGCGTGGAACTGCTGGACTTCTGGACGCCGCTGGCCCACGCGGACGGCACCTTCGCCGACGGGATGAGCGACGACGGCACCCACCCCTCGGCCGAGGGCACCGAGGTGCTGGCGGACGTCGTCGCCGACGCCCTGGGCTGAACAGGCGCGTTAGATGCGCCGGCGCCACCACGGCCGTGAGTGGCAGCGGCAGAAGTCGGCCAGCTCGAGGCAGTCGTCGCAGGTCATGCCGTCCAGGGTGGACCGGGTCGGCCCGGAGCGGACCCACCTCGGGGCCCGCCCTCACCCCGAAGGGCTGGAAGCTGGCACCCCCGTCGGCAGGAGCCCGGGGATGCCACCGTGACTGCCCGACGACGACCAGGGCGCCCTCCCGGTGGGAGGACGCCCTGGTCGATCGGGTGGAGCTGAGGGGACTCGAACCCCTGACCCCCACACTGCCAGTGTGGTGCGCTACCAGCTGCGCCACAGCCCCGAACCTGGCCCGGCGTGGTTCCTCCGAGCCGGGAGCAACTGTACAGGGCTGGTTGCGGGGACCGACGGAGGGGTGGGGAGCGGGCCACCGCGTGGCGGCCCGCCGTCACGCCTCCTTCATCTGCGCGATGCGCAGGTGGTTGCCGAACGGGTCGCGGAGGCCGAAGTCGATGCCGTAGGGCTGGTCGACCGGCTCCTCGGTGATCTCCACACCCCGCTCCTTGAGCTCGGCGTGGGTCTTCCAGGCGTCGTCGCAGGTGAAGAAGAGGTGGCCGCCGGCCGCCCCCTTGCTCACCAGGTCGCGCACCTGGGCGGCGGTCTCCTCGCTCATCGCCGGGGCGCCGGGCTTCTCCAGGAGCACGGCGCGGTCGGGCTGGCCGGGGAGATTGACCGTGAGCCAGCGCATGGGCCCGAAGTTCATGTCGGCCTGCACCTCGAAGCCGAGCTTGCCGACGTAGAAGTCGAGGGCCGCGTCCTGGTCGGGGACGTAGATCTGGGTGATGGAGATGGTCTTCAGCATGGGGAGGACGCTAGGGAGCCTGCACCGCTGGTTGCTTCTCCGAAACTGCTCGATCGGTCGCCGGCCGGGCCCAGGCCATGGCGAAGCAGGTGGGCACCGGCGGCAGCGGACCCCGTCGCCGGTAGGCGCTCGGGGGCTCCCCGACGACGCCGCGAAAGACCCGGCTGAACGTCCCGAGGCTGGAGAAGCCGACCTCCATGCAGACGTCGGTGACGCTGCGGTCGCCGGTGCGCAGCAGGAACATCGCGCGCTCCACCCGGCGGCGCTGCAGGTAGCGGTGCGGGGTCTCGCCGAACGCCGCACGGAACGAGCGGATGAAGTGGGCCGGCGAGACCAGGGCGATGCGGGCAAGCGTCGCGACGTCGAGCGGCTCGGCGTAGTGCGCGTCGATGGTGTCCCGCGCGCGCAGCAGCCGCCGGTTGCTCTCCTCGACGGCGCCGGTCACGGGGCGATCAGACCACGCCCGCCCCCGCCTCAGACGTGGACGCCGCGCGCCGCCAGCCACGGGATCGGGTCGACCCGCTTGCCGTCCAGTCCGCCCTTGTGCACCTCGAAGTGCAGGTGCGGACCGGTGGACTGGCCGCGGTTGCCCAGCAGCGCGATGGTCTCCCCGGCCTCCACGTACTGCCCCGGCGAGACCAGGATCTTGTCCATGTGGCCGTAGACGGTGACGTCGCCGCTGTCGTGGAGGATGTAGACCGCCAGGCCGAACCCGCTCGCCGAGCCGGCGCGGAGGACCACGCCGTCGACGGCGGCGTACTCGGGCGTACGCATAGGCGCGGCCAGGTCGATGCCGTAGTGGAACGTGCCCCACCGGCCGCCGTAGCCGCTGGTCAGCCGGGCGCCGGCGACCGGCAGCACGGCCTTGGGGCGCGCGGCCTCGGCGGCGGCGGCAGCGGCGGCCTCAGCAGCGGCCTGCCGCTCGGCACGCGAGGCGGCGACCTCCTGGAGGCGCGCCTGCGCCTCGGCGACGGTGATCGAGGCCTGCGGCAGCAGCTCGACGCCCTCCTCGGCCGTCAGCAGGGAGTCCTGGGCGGCGAGCACGGAGGTGGCCTCGGCGGCAGGAGCGCCCTGCAGGCTTGCCCCGGCGGCGAGGACGCCACCGAGGAGGAGCGAGCACAGGAGCAGCGCCGGGCTGCGCCGGGTCTGCGACCGGGCAGGGCGCCGGTACGCGCGGCGCCCGACCGCCCGACCGGTCCGGGGCTGCACCGCCACCAGCAGCTCCGTGCGGGCCTCCGGGCCGATACCAGCGTCCATGCACCCTGTCCGTCTCGCGTTCCCCGACGTGCGCCAGTGAGGCCCACCCATCGAAACATCGCGTGACCGACTCGTGACCCGCCGTGCGGCGCGTCGTGCGCGACACGCCGAGCGGCCGGCACCGCCCGACCCACGAGTCACAGGCGTTACCGACATCGGTGTGGTTCACCCGGTGCAGGGCGCCCGGCAGCCATCGGAGATCATGGTCACGCGCCGGATGGAGGTGAGAGCGTTTCGAGACCCCCGCAACGGGCACTTCCCTTCCCCCGGCGTGAAACATCCGCGCCGGCCCGGCGCCTCCGCGTCCGCGAAGCGGCGCCGGACCTGGTTGCGCGCACCCGGCACCACCCGTGTACTGCTGACCATCGGGAACCGGAACCGGTCAGCCCGGTGCGCCGTACCCAGGACAGAGAAGGAGGGACGCGATGTCACAGGCCGAGCTCCTGCCGCTCCAGGCAGCTGCCGGAACGGCTCCGGTCGGGCATCCTGCGCCTCCGGCCGTCCCGAGCGCCCAGGTCCACCCGCTGACCGACGCGACCCTGCCGCTGCACGAGGCGCAGCTCAGCGTGCCGACCTACGACCGGTCGGCGCTCACCCCCGCCGTCGTGCACTTCAGCGTCGGCGGGTTCCACCGAGCCCACCAGCTCCTCTACTTCGACGAGCTGGCCGAACGCCGGATCAGCGACGGCTGGGGCGTCGTCGGCGTGGGGCTGCACAGCCGGACGATGAAGGACGCGCTCGCCCCCCAGGACCACCTCTACACCGTCGTCGAACGAAGCCCCGACGGTGAGCGGGCCCGCGTCGTCGGCGTCATGATCGGCTACCACTTCGCGCCCGACGACCCGGCCGCCGTGCTCGACCTGCTCACCGACGAGCGGACGCGCATGGTGTCGCTGACGATCACCGACAGCGGTTACCGGGTCGACCCGCGAACCGGGCTCTTCGACCACGACGACGAGGACATCCGCCGGGACGTGGCGGAGCCGGCTTCCCCGCGCACGGTGTTCGGCTACCTCGTGGAGGCGCTCGACCGCCGCCGCCGCGCCGGCCTCGACCCGTTCTCGGTCGTCTCCTGCGACAACATGCACCGCAACGGGGACGCCGCCCGCGCCGCCGTCGTCGGGTTCGCCCGGCTGCGCGACGAGGTCCTCGCCCGCTGGATCGCCGACCGCGTCGCCTTCCCCAGCAGCATGGTCGACCGCATCACGCCGCACACCAGCCCCGAGGAACGGACCGCGGTGGCCCAGCGGTACGGCGTCGACGACCGGTGGCCGGTCATCACCGAGCCGTTCTCCCAGTGGGTCATCGAGGACACCTTCTCCGCCGGCCGCCCCCCGCTGGACGCCGTCGGCGTGCGGTTCGTACCGGACGTCGGCAGCTACGAGCTGATGAAGACCCGGCTGCTCAACGCCAGCCACTGCGCCCTCGGCTACCTGGGCTCCCTGACCGGGTACGCCAGCCTGGACCGGGTGATGGCCGATCCGGTGCTCGCCGGCTACGTGGCCCGGCTCATGGACGTCGAGGTGACACCGCTGCTGCCGCCGCCCGACGGCATCGACCTCGCCGAGTACAAGCGCACCCTGCTGCAGCGGTTCGCCAACCCGGCGATCGCCGACGGGCTACCCCGGCTGTGCCGCCGGGGCTCGACGAAGATGCCCCACCACCTGCTGCCGTCGCTGCGCCAGGCGATCGAGGAGGGCCGGCCGCACGGCCTGCTCACCCTCGCCGTCGCCGGGTGGTTCCGGTACCTGAGGGGCATCGACGAGAGCGGCCGGCCGCTCCTCGTCGAGGACGCCCTCGCCGAGCGGCTCCAGGCGCTCGCCCGCGCCGGCGGGAGCGACCCGCGGCCCCTGCTCGGCGAGACCTCGGTCTTCGGGGACCTCGGGTCGCACCCCTCGTTCGTGGCCGCCCTGGAGGAGGTCCTGACCGCCTTCGACCGCGACGGTGTCCGGGCGACCGTCGCCGCCCGCACGCTCACCCCCGCGGCGCTGCCGCGGTGAGCACCCCTGACCCCACCACCCCGCCCCCGAAGGGAGCACACCTGGTGCCGACCGTTCCGCCGACGCTCATCGAGCGGGTGCAGTACCTGCTCTGCGACGCCGACGGCAACCTCTTCCCCTCCGAGGAACCGGCGTTCGACGCCTCCGCCGAGGTCACGAACGCGTTCCTCGCCTCCGTCGGCATCGACCGCCGGTACACCGCGGAGGAGCTGCGCCACGCCGCCACCGGCATGAACTTCCGGTCCACGGCCCTCGCGCTGGCCGCCGCGGCCGGCGTCCACGACGTCGACGTGGAGCCGTGGGTCGCCGAGGAGCGCCGGGCCGTCACCGAGCACCTCGGCCGCACCCTGCGACCGCACGGGCCCACGCTGGACGCGCTCGGTGCCCTGGCCGGCCGCCTGGAGCTCGCCGCGGTCAGCTCCAGCGCGCTGTCCCGGCTGGCCGCCTGCTTCACCGCCACCGGCCTGGACGAGCTGATCCCGCCCGCACGCCGCTACAGCGCGGAGGACTCGTTGCCGGTGCCGACGAGCAAGCCCGACCCCGCCGTCTACCGGCACGCCTGCGCCGCGCTGGGCATCGCGCCCGAGGAGGGGCTCGCGGTCGAGGACGCCGTCGCCGGCGTGCGCTCGGCCGTCGGCGCCGGCTGCCCCACCATCGGCAACCTGCTGTTCGTGCTCCCCGAGGAGCGAGCGGCGCGCGCCGAGGCGCTGCTGGCCGCCGGTGCCGTGGCGGTCGTCGGGTCCTGGCAGGAGCTGGCCGGCCTGGTGCTGCCGGTGCTCGCCGGCCGGCCGGACGCCGGCGCCCTGACGGGAGCCGCCCGGTGAACATCGTCTACGTGGCCTTCCGCGGGCACTTCTCCGACAGCCCCCGGGCGCTCTACGAGGCGCTGCGCGAGCATGAGCCGGACGCCACCCACACCTGGCTGTCCGCCCCGCACACCCAGGCCGGCTTCCCGGCCGACGTCCGGACGCTGACCTTCGGCAGCCCGGAGTCGATCGCCGCGCTGGAGGCGGCCGACCTGGTCATCTCCAACGACCACATCCCGCTGGACTGGGAGAAGCGGCCGGGAACCACCTACCTGCAGACCTGGCACGGCACGATGCTCAAGCGCATCCACTACGACGTGCTGTGGGCGCCCGAGGGCCGGCTGGCCTACCTCGACCAGGACATCGCCCGCTGGGACCTGCTGCTGTCGCCGAACGCGGTGACCACCGACCGGCTGCGGAAGGCGTTCGGCTACACCGGCTCCGTCCACGAGACCGGCCTGCCCCGCAACGACCTGCTCTCCGACCCGCGGCGGGACGAGGTCCGCGCGCAGGTCCGCGCCGACCTGGGAGTCGGCGAGGAGCAGACGGTGGTCCTGTACACGCCCACCTGGCGCGACGACCTCGTCTTCGAGGGCACGGGCGAGCGGGACTTCGAGTTCCCGATCGACCTCGACGACTTCTCCGCCCGGCTCGGCGACGACCACGTGCTGCTGCTCCGGCTGCACAACATGGTGATGAGCCGGCTGGAGGTGGTGGAGGGCTCGTCGGTGCGCGACGTCTGCAACCACCCGGACATCCGCGACCTCTACCTCGCCGCCGACCTGATGGTGACCGACTACTCGTCGACGATGTTCGACTTCGCCATCACCGGCCGGCCGCTGCTGTTCTTCACCTACGACCTGGACCGGTACCGTGACCAGCTGCGAGGCTTCTACTTCGACCTCGCCGAGGTCGCGCCCGGTCCTCTCGTCGCCACCAGCGGCGAGCTGGTCTCGGCGATCGCCGACATCGACAAGGTCAGCGCGGAGCACGCCGAGCGATACGCCCGGTTCCGCGAGACGTTCTGCCACCTCGAGGACGGCGCTGCGACGCAGCGGGTCCTCGACCTGATCCTCCCGGACGCGACCGCGTCCGGGCGGACGACCAACTCGATCCCTGAGGGAGATGATGTCCGTGCGGACCGGTGACCACATCCTCGACGCCGTCCGTCGGGGCGGCTCCCCCTCCTCGGCGCGCACCACGAGCCGGCGGCACCCGGCGCCCTCGGTGCAGGTCGTCATCCTGGCCGCGGGCATGGGGACCCGGCTGGGCCGGCAGGACCCGAAGCCCCTGACCCGGCTCGACGACGGCCGCAGCATCCTCCAGCGCCAGCTCGACGGCCTGCGCGCCGTGCTGGGTGCCGAGGTGTCGGTCACCGCGGTGGTCGGCTACCGCAGCAAGCGGATCATGAAGGCCGCGCCCGACCTGCTGTTCGCCTACAACCCCGACTTCGCGGTCACGAACACGTCCAAGAGCCTGCTCCGCGCACTGCGCACCACGCGCGACGGCGGGGTGCTGTGGCTCAACGGCGACGTCGTCTTCGACCCGGCCGTGCTCGAGGTCGCCCTGCCCTCCATCGTGGCGGACCAGAGCTTCGTCTGCGTGGACACCAGCACGGTCGCCGACGAGGAGGTCAAGTACACCCTCGACGGCGACGGGTTCATCGCCGAGCTGTCCAAGACCGTCCGCGGCGGGCTCGGCGAGGCCGTGGGCATCAACTACGTCTCCTCGACCGACAAGGCCCTGCTCGTCGAGCACCTGGAGGCCTGCTCCTCCCAGGACTACTTCGAGCGGGGCATCGAGACGGCGATCGCCGAGGCCGGCCTGCGCGTCCGCCCCGTCGACATCTCGCAGTACGCCGCGGTCGAGGTCGACTTCGAGGGCGACCTCCAGCGGGCCAACACCCTGTTCGGCGGGGGCACGGCGAACGTCGTCGCCGACATCGCCTAAGCCCGCGGGAACCGCCGTCAGGCCGCCGGCACCGGCCGCCCGGCGGCGGTTCCCCCGAGCGGCGCCTGGGTCTCCCGGAAGCGGCGTACCGCGCCGACCCCGCCGGCGAGCAGGCCCACGCCCAGGGACGCCAGCACGGTCACGGCCAGCCGCGCCAGTGGCTCCGGCCCGCCGGAGAGCACGTTCGCCGACCACAGCACGTCGACGTCGGGCAGGCCCTGTACCAGCAGCAGCCACCCGGTGACGACCGCCAGCAGCCCGGTCAGCGCGCCGCGGCCCCGCCAGGCGGCCCGGAGCCCCAGGACGGCGCACAGCAGCGTGGCTCCCGCCGGCAGGAGCGCCGAGACGACGGCGCCGACGTGGGACCCCACGGTCACCGCGGGCTCGGGCGTCGCCATCGCGTGCCAGAGCGCCGCGAGCGCGCCGACGCCGAGCAGCACCCCCAGCGGGAGCGGCGTGCGCACCAGCAGCCCCGCGGCCGCGGCGGCCAGCGCTAGCGCGGCCACGGGCAGCCACACCACCCACGGCGAGGGCGGCGGGCTCCACGTCAGCACCCCGGCCACCTGCACGTCGGTCTCCCCGTGCCGCAGCGGCACGACCCACTCCGAGACCACGTGCTCCCGGCCGGGGTCGGCGGCGACCCGCGGCGGGAGGACCCCCTCGCTCATCCAGTGGGTGCGGTGGTCGTGCCAGACGTAGGCGGGCCGGGTGGAGACCTGCTGCCAGTCGGGGGCGGCGTCCGCGTCGGCAGAGGGGGGCAGCGCCGTCCGCCCGTAGCGGTCCAGGTTGATCCAGGTCGCCGGGCTGTTCGCGTTCCGCCAGACCCCGTCGGGGCCGATCCGCAGGTAGGGCTCGCCGGAGTAGCCCGGCACGAGCACGTCGACGTCGGTGGTGTTCACCAGCTCCAGCTCGTCACCGAACTGCAGCGACCGCACGCCCACCCCCGGCGGCTGCGGGCGCACCTCGAGCACGCGGGCGTCGAAGTCGCTGCCGGCCGCCTCGCCACCGACGTGCGCCGACGCCGGCCCGGCGAGGGCCAGCAGCGCCACCACGGCGGCCAGGACCGCGAGCAGCCGGCCCAGGCCACGGCTCACGCGCCCGCCACCACCTGGAGGTCCTCGGCGATGTCCTGGTGGGTGTTCCCCGCGTCGAAGGCCACGTGCGCCTCGTCGTCGCCGCCGTACAGCAGCAGCAGCGTCGAGTGCAGCCGGCCCTCGTCCTCGGCCTGCGGCACGCCGGCGGCGAGCTGGGCCCGCTCGACCGCCGCCTGGTCACCGGTGAGGCCGATGAACGGGGTGGGCAGGTCGGCGTCGAACCGGTCGAGGTACTCCCCCAGCACCTGCGGGGTGTCGGTCGCCGGGTCGGTGGTCACGAAGACCACCTGCACCTGCTCGGCGAGCGCCGGGTCCAGCCCGCGCAGCGCCACCGCGACGTCGGCCATCGTGGTGGGGCAGACGTCGGGGCAGTTGGTGTAGCCGAAGAACAGCAACGTCGGGCGCCCGGCGGTGGCCGCCCGGAAGTCGTACTCGGCACCGGTGGTGTCGGTCAGCGTGAACGACGGCCGGCGGTAGGGCTCGGGCAGGTCGATCCCGGCGTAGCGGTCCTCGGGTCCCTCGACGGCCGCCGGTGCGCCCGCGGAGTGGTCGTGCTCCCCTGCGGCCGCCGCATCACCGGCGCCGTCGTCCGCCGAGCCCCCGCAGCCCGCGAGCAGCAGACCCGTGGTGAGCAGGAGCGCCGGCACGGCCCGGCGGGTGCGACGGCGGACGGCGGGAGTCACGTGGACACGGTACGTCGGGATGCCCGGACGCCGAGGACGACACCGGCGATCGCGGTCAGCAGCGCGAGGATCGAGAAGAACAGCGCGAGGGCGCCGGGATCGCTGGTGTGCGCATGCGCCTCGTCGGCCGTCGCGACGGCCCGCACCCCCTCCGCCGGGGCGTCGCCTGGGACCAGCGACAGCACCGGGGCGGGGCGCTCCGGCTCGCCCTGACCGGCCAGCGTGGGCTCGATCCAGGCCGCCTCGCTACCGTCGCTGTAGCTCTGCACCGCCGGGAAGCCGAGCTGCTCCGCCTCCGGGAACGGCCCCCCGGAGAGCGCGAACTCCTGGAACTGGCCGGGCGCGATGCCGGCGCCGTCGGCCGCGCGGAACTCCACCAGCGAGATGTAGGAGCTGATCTCCCGGCCGTGCACCTCGATCGGCTCGGCGAGCTCGGTGGTCTCCGTGCTGATCGTCCAGCCCGGCACCGGCTGCGCCCGCAGGGAGCCCATCGCCGCCTCCTCGGGGATCTGGATCCGCACGGCGACCGTGCTGGCGGTGTCGCTCTCGTTGGGCACCCGGAAGGTCAGCTTCCCGAAGCCGCCGGGGGCGGCGTCGGCGGAGGAGACGGTGACGTGCGCGGCTGCGCGGGGGGCCAGGCCCCCCGCGGCTCCCAGGGCGGTGAGGGCGGCCAGCAGCAGGACGGCGAGCCGGGCGAGCGGGCGGGGCAGGGACACGGGACTCCTCGTGGAGGGGGTGGCGCGGGAAGGACGGTCAGCGCACCGGGAAGTCGGTCGCCGCCGAGAGGGCGGTGAACTCGTCCAGCCGGACGGTGGCGGTGAGCGTCCAGGTGCCGGCGCCGGGGATCGACATGCCGTCCGCGACGTAGTGGCCGGGCCCTGCGGGCTCCAGGGCGACGTCCAGCGGGCCGATCTGCTGGCTGCGCTCGGTGAGCGTCACCCGGATCTCGCCCGGCTGGGTGAGCCGCCCGGCGTCGTCGAAGAGGTAGACGTGCAGAGAGTTCGGTCCGGGCCGCGCCGGCTCCACGGTCAGCTGGACGCTGCCGCTGGTGGCGCCGGACCCGCCCTGCAGCGGCAGCACGACCTCCACCGGCTGGGCCAGCGCGGTGCGGGCCGGCGGCGTGGCGACCAGCACCGCCGACAGCGCGAGGACGACGGCCGCCAGCACCGCCTCCACGAGCAGGGACCGGCGCAGCGCGGGCAGGTGCTCGACCGCGCCCTCGGCCTGGGCGCGGTCGCGCTCGGCGGCGGCCGCGACCTCCTCCGGGGCGGGCTCGGCCCGCTGGGGGGCCACGCCGGCCGCGAAGGCGTGCACGGTCGTCGTCCGGCGGCTGCGGGGACGGCGGACGCCCAGCCGCTGCTGCACCCAGACCCGGGAGATCCCGGCCGCGGCCAGGACGACCACCACGAGCACCAGCTTGACGGCGAGCAGCCGGCCGTACGTCGTCTCGACCAGCGCCGTCGGGGACGCGACCTCGCGCACCGACTGCACGACGCCCGAGACCACGAGGGCGACGACGGCACCGAAGGCCAGCCGCGAGAACGCCGGGAGGGCGGTGGCCACCACTCCGGGCTCGGCGTCCGGCCGCACCGTGGCCGCGAGCAGGCCGGCGAGGCCGCCCAGCCAGACCGCCATCGCGCCCGCGTGCACCGCGGCGACGAGCACGGCCAGGACCGGCCACGGTCCGGCCACCGGGTGGCCGACCGCCGCGGTGGCCAGCACCAGCCCGACCCCGAGCGCCGCCACGAGGGCCGTCGCCCCGCGCCCGGGCGCGGTCGGGGCCTGCCACGCCCGGCGCAGCACGAGGAGGAGGGCGACCGCGAGGACGACGCGCGCGAGCGCGCCCCAGCCCACCCCGGTGCGCGCCGTCGCGCCGAGCAGCGCCGGGTCGGCGACCGCCGCGAGTCCGGTGCCGGCGGCGTAGGGGCCCTGCAGGAGGAAGCCGGCGACGGCGGAGAGGGCGACGGCGGCCGCGCCACCGAGCGCCATGCCGCGCAGCCGCGCGGACGCCCGCCCCGCGGGCCAGCAGACCGCGACCAGCACCGGCACGCCGAGGGCCAGGGCCAGCCCGGCGTACCCGACCCAGCGGGTGACGGGCAGCAGCGTCCCGACGACCGGGTCGGTGGCGGTCCCCGAGTCCGCGGTGCCGGCGGCCAGGAGCTCACCGTCGCCGACGGCGAAGGAGAAGGCACCCGAGACCGGGTGCGAGTCGGCGGAGATGACGCGGTAGGTGACGAGGTAGCCCCCGTCGGGCAGGTCGCCGCGCAGCGGGACGGTGACGACGTCGCCGTCCACGGTGGCGTTGCCGGCGTCCACCCGCTGCTGGTCGGCGCCCAGCACGCGGGCGTACCCGGCGCCCAGCGACACGCCCTCGGTGAACTGCAGCGTCACCGCGTCGGGGGCGGTGTCGACGCGTGCGCCCTCCCCCGGCGTCGTGGCGACCAGCGTGGCGTGCGCGGCCGCCGGGACGGCGGTGCCGACGCCCGCCCCGAACCAGCCGGCGACCAGCAGGAGGAACAGGAGCGCGGTGCGCCTCACGCGGTCACCGGCCGGCCGGCGACCGCGGGGACGGCGCGACGACGGCCCCGCCACGCGACGGCGGCGACCAGGACGGTGCCGGCCAGGAGCAGCAGGTGGCTCAGCGCCCGGTCGGCGTGCACGTGCCCTGCCTGCAGGTCGGCGACGGTCACCGGGAGGAGGAAGGCGACGAAGGACCCCAGGAAGGGCAGCGCGCCGGCAGACAGCCGCGGACCGGCGGCGACGGCGAGGAACGCCGCGGCCAGCGCGAGGTTCCAGGCGCCGCTCTCCCGCGCCATGTGCACCGGCGCGCTCATCCCCCCGGCGCCCGAGACGAGCAGGGGCCAGGCGAGCGTCGCCTGGGCCGCGCCCACGACGAGCAGCGCCACCCGGAGGGCGGAGGCCACCAGCCGGGCGCGCGCGGTCGCGCGGGCCCCGGGCAGCTCGCGGGGCAGGGCGCCGAGGACGGTCGCCGTGAGGTCGGGCACGGCCGGCGCCGGCGAGAGCCGCGCCCGGCGGGTCACCCGCTCCGCCGCGGCGGCCCAGGCGGCGCAGCCGGCGCACGTGGCGAGGTGGGCGTCCAGTTCCGCGGCGGGCATCCCGAGCGGCTCGCCGTCGAGACGCGAGGAGACGGCCTCTCGGCTCAGGTCGCACGACATGGTTCATTAGTCTCCGCCGGGCCCCGTCCGGTTCCCACCACCCCCGGACTTTCCCGTGACACCCTGACGAGGACATGGACGACCTGGCACGCGTGGCCGCGGACGCCGCCGACGGCGATCCGCTGGCTGCGGCGACCCTCGTCCGGCAGACGCAGACCGACGTGTGGCGGCTGTGCGCGGCGCTCGGCGATCCCGGCTCGGCCGACGACCTGACCCAGGAGACCTTCCTGCGGGCGTTCGGGTCCCTGCACCGGTTCGAGGGCCGTTCCTCGGTGCGCACCTGGCTGCTCTCCATCGCCCGCCGGGTCTGCGCGGACGCCGTGCGCTCACGTCGCCGGCGGCGGCTGACGCTGGTCCGGGAGCCCGCCGACCTGGAGGCGCTGGCCCCCCAGGGCGCCGGGGACGCCGTCGGCGAGAGCGCGGCGGTGGCCGACCTGCTGGCCCGGCTGGACCCCGACCGGCGCGAGGCGTTCGTGCTCACGCAGCTGTTGGGGCTGCCGTACGCCGAGGCCGCGGAGGTCGCCGGGTGCCCGGTCGGCACCATCCGGTCGCGCGTGGCCCGGGCGCGCGCCGACCTGGTCGACTCCCTCGCCCGGGTGAGCGAGGACGCCGGCCGGAGCGAGACCGCTCACAGTTGACCGGCGGACACGCACCGTCCACCTGGCGGACACCTATGCTCCCCGACGGCCGTGCGCCAGCCGGGTCCCGGCGGCCGTGGTCCCCAGCCGAGACGGAGCTTCCCGCGTGCCCTTCAGCCTGACCCCCAAGGACTCCAGCTTCTACCCGCTGTTCACCGCCTCCGCGGAGAACCTGGTGACGGCGACGGAGGTGCTCGGCGAGTTCGTCCACGACCACGCCCGCCGGGCGGAGCTGGCCGTGCGGCTGCGCGACCTGGAGCACACCGGGGACCGGTCGACGCACGCCATCTT
Source organism: Blastococcus sp. SYSU DS0533 (assembly GCF_054050775.1). Classification (NCBI taxonomy): domain Bacteria; kingdom Bacillati; phylum Actinomycetota; class Actinomycetes; order Geodermatophilales; family Geodermatophilaceae; genus Blastococcus; species Blastococcus sp. SYSU DS0533. Next base: position 61,867 of record NZ_JBJGZZ010000012.1, read on the forward strand.
CCGGGCGCTCAACACCAGCTTCGTGACGCCGTTCGACCGCGAGGACATCTACGCCCTGGCCAGCGACCTCGACGACGTCATGGACCACGTCGAGGCCGCCGCCGACTTCGTCGTCCTCACCGGCCTGGGAACGCTGCCGGCGGAGATGGGGCAGCAGGTGTCGCTGCTGCAGCGCTGCGCGGTGACCACCGCCGAGGCGATGCCCGGGCTGCGGACGATGAAGGACCTCTCCGACTACTGGATCGAGGTCAACCGGCTGGAGAACGAGGCGGACAAGCTCTACCGGCGGCTGCTCTCCCGGCTCTACAGCGGCGAGTTCGACGCGCTGGAGATCCTCAAGCTCAAGGAGGTCGCCGACCAGTTGGAGGAGGCAGCCGACGCGTTCGAGCACGTGGCCAACGTGGTCGAGACGATCGCCGTCAAGGAGTCCTGAGCCCGCGATGGACGCGGCCTTCCTGGCCCTGATCACCATCGTGGTGGTGGCCCTGGCGTTCGACTACACCAACGGCTTCCACGACGCGGCGAACGCGATCGCCCTGGCGGTGTCGACCAAGGCGATGACCCCGCGGGCGGCGCTCGCCCTCGCCGCGGTGATGAACCTGGTGGGGGCTCTCCTCTCCACGGAGATCGCCAAGACCGTCGGCGCCGGCATCATCGAGCCCCCGGAGGGCGGCGAGGGGCTGGAGATCGTCTTCGCGGCGCTGGTCGGCGCGATCACCTGGAACCTCGTCACCTGGTGGCTGGGGCTGCCGACCTCCTCCTCCCACGCCCTGATCGGGGGCCTCGTGGGCGCGGCGCTCGCCGCCGCCCACTCGGTGCAGTGGACCGGCGTCCTCGAGGACGTCCTCGTGCCGATGATCGTCTCGCCGCTGCTCGGCTTCGGGCTGGGCTACCTGTTCATGCTCTCGCTGCTGTGGACGTTCCGGCGGGCGAACGTGACCCGCGCCCACCGCGGCTTCAAGCACGCGCAGGTGCTGAGCTCGGCGACGATGGCGCTCGGTCACGGCATGCAGGACGCCCAGAAGACGATGGGGATCATCACCCTCGCCCTCTACACCGCCGGGGAGATCGACACCTTCGAGGTGCCGGCCTGGGTGGTGGTGGCCGCCGCAGCCGCCATCGCCGCCGGCACGTACGCCGGTGGCCTCCGGATCGTGCGGACGATGGGCCGGCGGATCATCCAGCTGACGCCGGCCGGCGGGTTCGCCGCGCAGACGGTGGCCTCCAGCCTGATGGTCACCACCGCCACCGTCTTCGCCGTCCCCGTGTCGACGACGCACATCACGGCGACGTCGATCATGGGCGTCGGCTCCACCCGCCGGCTCTCGGCCGTCCGGTGGGGTGTCGCGGGCGACATCGTGACCGCCTGGGTGGTCACCCTGCCCGCGGCCGCCGCGGTCGCCGCGGTCGCCTACGTGCTCACCGACCTGGTCGTCGGCTGATCGGGGCGACCCATCCCACGAGGTGAGCTGCATTGACGCATAAGTGCATCGATCTGGTAGACATATCGCCGTGACACGGACGACGGCGCTCCTCCTCGTGAGCCGGCGACACGTCGACCTGCTGCGCGTCTGCACTGCTGCCTGTCCGGGCTGCTGATCCGCTCCCGCCGTAGCGGCGGAATCCGTATCGTCCCCCTCCACGCGGTCGCCCCTGCGCGCCCGCGCCCGTGAGACCCCGGAGTCAGCGCCCCGTGAAGACCCTGATCCTCCTCGCCCTCGCCGGCTTCGGCGCCCAGCTCGTCGACGGCAGCCTGGGCATGGCCTACGGCGTCACCTCCACGACGCTGCTGCTGGCCATCGGCACCAACCCCGCGGCGGCGTCGGCGACCATCCACCTCGCCGAGATCGGCACCACGCTCGCCTCCGGGCTCTCGCACTGGAAGTTCGGCAACGTCGACTGGAAGGTCGTCGCGCGGGTCGGCGTGCCCGGCGCGGTCGGCGCGTTCGCCGGCGCCCACTTCCTGGCCGGCCTCTCGACCGAGGTCGCCGCCCCGGTGATGTCCCTGATCCTGGTCTCGCTGGGCGCCTACATCCTGGTGCGCTTCACGCTGCGCGGCATCGACCGGCGGAACGTGGGCAAGCCGATCCGCAAGCGCTTCCTGGGCCCGCTCGGCCTGGTGGCCGGGTTCGTCGACGCCACCGGTGGCGGCGGCTGGGGCCCGGTGGGCACCCCCGCGCTGCTGGCCAGCGGCCGGATGGAGCCGCGCAAGGTCATCGGCTCGATCGACACCTCCGAGTTCCTCGTCGCCCTGGCGGCCAGCGCCGGCTTCCTGCTGGCCCTGGGCTCCCAGGGCATCGACCCGATGTGGGTCGCGGGCCTGCTCGCGGGCGGCCTGGTGGCCGCACCGATCGCCGCGTGGCTGGTCCGGCACCTCCCGCCGCGGCTGCTGGGCTCCCTGGTCGGCGGCATGATCGTGCTCACCAACGCCCGCACGCTGCTGCGCAGCGAGTGGGTGGACGCCGGCGACACCGCCAGCGCGGTGGCCTACGCCGTCCTCGGGAGCGTCTGGGTGCTGGCCGTCGTCCACTCCTACCGCCGGTACCGGCAGGAGGCCGCGCTCGAGTCGGCCGACGCCATCGCGGAGCTCGCCGAGCACGACGTCGTCGCGGACGAGCGAGTGGGCGCCGGCCGGCCCAGCGCCCCGCGCGACTGACCCCCGCACGACTGCGCCGCCGCGCGGGGACCAGGGCGGTCTCGAGCTCCGCGGGACGCCCGGCCGCGCCAGACCGTGGGGCGAGTGCTCCGGCTGGCGGTCTGCCTGCTGCCAGGCCCAGGTGCCACCGACCGTCTCGGCCAGCGGACGGCTGGGCAGCCCGCCAGGTCACGCGCATCCACCAGAGCACGGCCCGGCTGCAGGGGCCCGCGCCGAGCCTGCGAGGCGTGGGGGGCAGCCGGGTCCTCCTACGGCCCAGCCGGTGCACGTAGTCGTACGGGCCGACGACCAGCCCGGCCCGTGCGGTGGACAGCCCGGGCCGGTGCTCGCGCCGATCGCCCGCTCGGCGTACGCCTTGCTCGGCCCGTAGCCGTCGTCCTCGGTGTCCCAGGCCGGTTCCCCGTCCTCGCGCCCCACCGGGCCGGGTGGCCAGCTCCGGTAGGCGTTGAGGCTGCTGGCGTAGGCGTACCCGTGCACCCCGCCCAGGGCGGCGGCGGCGGGCCCGGACACCCCGCGGGTGGAGGTGGCGACGTCGTGGCCGCGCGCGAGGGCCGCGGAGACGACGTGCCGGCCGAGGAACTGGGCGCCGCCGAGCACCAGGAGTCTCATGCGGGCCGCTCCAGCCCGGTCGCTCCCCCGCCGTCCAGCGACTCCGCCCACGGGGGACCCGCCCTCGGCTGGACCTCGCTAGACCGCGCGGGACGCCGGGAAGGTCGGCACCTGCGGGAGCGGCGTCGAGCGGGCCGCGGCAAGCACCATCTGCGGCGAGGACGGGAGGCCCCGGCGGGTGCACAGCCGCAGCGCCCGGGCGCCGGTGAGCACGTCGGTCTCGGGTGGGACGACGAGCAGGTCGGCGCGGCGGTTGCCGCCGTCCCAGGTGAGGCAGACGACCTGCGGGTCCATGCTCCGGAAGCCACCGGCCCGCACCGTCCGGCCGAGCACCTCGAGCTTCCGGGGAGCGGGCTGCCACGCCTCCAGGGCATAGGTGAAGCGCTCCACGCGCACTCCGTGCCGCTCCAGGGCCGCCACGAGCTCCGGCAGCTCGACGGCGAGGTCGCGGCTGCGCGGGAACCACGCGCCGTCGAAGGCCGACCCGCCCGACCCCGCATCGGCGCGCAGGCTCACCCGGACGTCGATCCCACCCCGGAACCCCTCGGTCGCCGGCACCGTACGGGTGATCGTCGCCATGAGCGTCGGCCGCCTCTCGTCCACTCGTCCCCGGGCCACGGCACATGACCCCGAGGAGAACGTAGGCGCGCCGACACACGCCTCCTGGGGTGCGTGGGCCGGGCGTGCCGCGCTCCTCCGGCCGGTCATCACGATTCGTGACCTGGCGACCACGACGCTGCGACCTCACCGGGCGGCGCAGCGTGCAGGAGACGCCCGGGGACGGCGACGGGCGCCGCCCCGTGGGGACGGCGCCCGTGGCGACGTGCTGGACGGTCCCGCCGCAGGGGCGGGGGCGATCAGCTGGGCTTGGGCTTCTTGTTCTTGGCCTTGCCGCGCTCGCTCTGGTCGAGGATCACCTTGCGCACGCGGACGGCGGCCGGGGTGACCTCGACGCACTCGTCCTCGGCGCAGAACTCCAGCGCCTGCTCCAGGTTCAGGATGCGCGGGGGGATCAGCCGCTCGAGCTCCTCAGCGGTCGAGGACCGCATGTTGGTGAGCTTCTTCTCCTTGGTGATGTTGACGTCCATGTCGTCGGGGCGGGAGTTCTCGCCGACGATCATGCCCTCGTAGACCTCGGTGCCGGGGGCGACCATCATCGAGCCGCGCTCCTGCAGCGAGAACATCGCGTAGGAGGTGGCCACACCCTGCCGGTCGGCCACGAGCGAGCCGGTCGGGCGGGCCCGCATGTCGCCCATCCACGGCTCGTAGCCCTCGAGGTTGTGGTTGAGGACGCCCGTGCCGCGGGTCTCGGTGAGGAACTCGGTGCGGAACCCGATCAGGCCGCGCGAGGGCACGATGTACTCCATCCGCGCCCAGCCGGTGTCGTGGTGGACCAGGTTCTCCATGCGGCCGCGGCGGGTGGCCAGCGCCTGGGTCAGCGTGCCCACGTACTCGCCGGGGGTGTCGATGGTGACCCGCTCCACCGGCTCGTGGAGCTTGCCGTCGATCTCCTTGGTGACGACGGTCGGCCGGCCGACGGTCAGCTCGAACTCCTCGCGCCGCAGCTGCTCGACGAGGATGGCCAGCGCCAGCTCGCCGCGGCCCTGCATCTCCCAGGTGTCGGGGCGCTCGGTGGGCAGCATGCGCACCGAGACGTTGCCGACCAGCTCCTGGTCGAGCCGGTTCTTGATCAGCCGGGCGGTGAGCTTCTTGCCCGACTTGCCGGAGATCGGCGAGGTGTTGATGCCGATGGTGATCGAGATGGAGGGCTCGTCCACCGTCAGCGGCGGGAGCGGCCGCGGGTCGGCCGGGTCCGCGAGGGTGTCGCCGATCATGATGTCCTCGATGCCGGCGATGGCGACCAGGTCGCCGGGGCCGGCGCTGTCGGCCGGGGTGCGAGTGAGCCCCTCGGTCATCAGCAGCTCGGTGATCTTGACGTTCTTGATGGTGCCGTCGACCTTGCACCAGGCCACCTGCTGGCCGCGCTTCATCTCACCGGAGTGGATGCGCAGCAGCGCCAGGCGACCCAGGAACGGGGAGGCGTCGAGGTTGGTGACCTGCGCGCGCAGCGGCTCCTCGGCGTCGTAGCTCGGCGCCGGGATGGTCTCCAGCAGCGTCTTCACCAGCGGGGCGAGGTCCGGGCTGTCCGGAACGGTGCCGTTCTCCGGCCGGTTCAGCGAGGCCTGCCCGGTGCGCCCGTTGCAGTAGACGATCGGGAACTCCAGGGCGTCGGCGTCCAGGCCGGCGTCCTCCATGAGCTCCATGAACAGCTCGTAGCACTCGTCGACGACCTCGGCGATGCGCGCGTCACCGCGGTCGGTCTTGTTGACGGCGAGGATGACCGGCATCCCCTTGCCCAGCGCCTTGCGCAGGACGAAGCGGGTCTGCGGCAGCGGCCCCTCGGAGGCGTCCACGAGCAGGACGACGCCGTCGACCATCGACAGGCCGCGCTCCACCTCGCCGCCGAAGTCGGCGTGGCCGGGGGTGTCGACGATGTTGACGACGACGGGGTTGCCGTCCTCGTCCGCCAGGCGGATCGCGGTGTTCTTGGCGAGGATGGTGATGCCGCGCTCACGCTCGAGGTCCATCGAGTCCATGACGCGGTCCTGCGTGGTGTCGGCCTCGGTACCCTCGCCCTTGGCGCGGCCGAGCGCGCCGGCCTGGCGGAGGAGGGCGTCGACCAGGGTCGTCTTGCCGTGGTCGACGTGGGCGATGATCGCCACGTTGCGCAGGTCGTTGCGGGTGGGCATGCGGAAGGGCACCTCGGGCAGCTCGGGGGCGCGCCGCGCGGACGCGCGCGGGCATCAGGTCAACAGCGACCGGAGCCGCGACCTTCCCTCCACTCTAGGTGCTCAGCGGGTGGGGACGGCCTCCCGCGACCTGTCGACCACCCCGAAGGTGACCCCTGCGGCGGCGACAGTGACCAGACTCACGGCGAACCAGGCCGGGAAGCCGGCGCCCAGGGCCAGCACGTGCGCCAGCACGAAGGCCCCCACGTAGAGGGCGGCCAGGCCCGCGGTGACGGCGGGACCGCGGCGACGGGCGGCGATCCAGGCGGCCCCGACGCCGCAGACGGCGAAGACCGCCCCGCCGAGCGCCCGGATGCCGGTCCCCTGCGCGATCCCGAAACCGGCGGCGAGCCCGACGGCGACCAGGAGGGAGGCGGGGACGCGGGCGAGAGCGGAGGTCGACATGTCCACCAGTGTCCCTGCCGAGGGGTCGACCGCGGCGCCTGGCAGGGTCGCTGCTCGTGCACGCACGGACCCGCCTCCTGGCGCTCGACGACGCCCCCGCCCTGGCCCACCTCGTCCGCGCGGACCGGGAGTTCCAGGCGCCCTGGGAACCGGCCCGCGACGAGCGGTGGTACACCGAAGCGGGTCAGCGGGCCGACGTCCGGGTGGCCCTCGACCGGTACGAGGCCGGGCTGGCCCTCCCGTGCGTCGTCCTGGACGAGGCGGGTGCGGTGGCCGGCCGGGTGACGCTGAACAACGTCGTCCGCGGCGCCTTCCAGTCGGGCAGCCTCGGCTACTGGGTCGCCTCGGCGAACAACGGCCGGGGGCTGGCCACCCGCGCCGTCGCCGAGATGCTGCGGCGGGCCTTCACCGACCTCGGGCTGCACCGGGTGGAGGCGGGCACGCTGCTGCACAACGCGGCGTCGCAGAAGGTCCTCGCGCGCAACGGCTTCACCCGCTACGGGCTGGCGCCGAGGTACCTGCGCATCGCCGGCCGGTGGCAGGACCACGTCCTCTTCCAGGTGCTGGCCCCCGAGGAGGCCTGAGGCCCCGGGCGGCGAACCGCCCGGGGCCCCGGTGACGTGCTGGTGATCAGGTGGCCTGATCACAGGGGGTCCTGGCTCACGACCGGTACCGAGCCGGGACCCAGGACGACCAGGTCACCTGATCGCCCCGGGCGGCAGCGATCAGGCGGTGCGGAGCACGGCCTCGATCTCGAGCTCGACGTTGATCTTGTCGCCGACGACGACGCCGCCGCCGTCCATCGGCATGTCGATGTCGACGCCGAACTCCTTGCGGGAGATCTCGGTCTTGGCGCTGAAGCCGGCGCGGGTGCCGCCGTAGGCGTCCGGGCCGAAGCCGTTGAGCTCCAGTTCCAGGACGACGGGCTTGGTGATGCCCTTGATGGTGAGGTCGCCCTCGACGGTCCAGTCGGCGCCGTCGGTCTTCACCGCGGTGGAGCGGAAAGTCATCTCGGTGTGGTTGCCGACGTCGAAGAAGTCCGCCGAGCGGATGTGCGCGTCGCGCTGTTCCTGGCGGGTGTCGATCGAGTCCATGTTCACCTGCGCGGTGACGCGGGACTGCGCCGGGTCCTCCGCGGTGACGATCTCACCGGAGAACTCGCGGAAGTAGCCCCGGACCTTGCTCACCATCATGTGGCGGACGGAGAAGCCGACGGTGGAGTGGCTGGCGTCGATGTCCCAGGTCCCGGCGATGTAGCCGGGGATCTGGACGGTGGTGCTGCTGCTGGTCATGGTGTCTCCCAGGTGGTTGAGCGTTGGACCTTCGCTGTCCGGAAGCGTAGTTGAGCGCTTGACTATTCCGCCAGTACTCTGAGGGCATGACCACGTCGGTGTCGCAGGAGTCCCTCCCCACGGGTGAGCCGCGCTGGCTCGACCCGGAGGAGCAGCAGGCCTGGCGGGCCTGGCTCTACAGCGCCCAGCTGCTGCTCGACCGGCTCGACCGCGAGCTCAGCCACCGCACCGGCATCTCGCACGCCTACTACGAGATCCTCGTCGCGCTCTCCGAGACGCCCGAGCGGATGATGCGCATGAGCGAGCTCGCCGACCGGTGCCTCTCCTCCCGCAGCCGGCTCTCGCACGCGGTCTCCCGGCTGGAGGAGCGCGGCTGGGTGCGCCGCCAGGTGTGCGCCGAGGACGGCCGCGGGCAGCTCGCCGTCCTGACCGACGAGGGCTTCGCGGCGCTGGAGGGCGCGGCACCCGTGCACGTCGAGGGCGTGCGCCGGGAGCTCTTCGACCAGCTCTCCCCCGCGCAGGTGGCCGCCATGCGCGACCTCGGCGAGACGCTGCTGCGCCACCTGGACCCGGCCCGCATCCCCTGACCCGGCGCTCCCGCTCGAACGCCCGTCGCCGGGCCCGGGCGCCGAGATCCGGGAAGTCGGGGGCCGGAGGGTGCCCGGTGGCCCCGACATCGCGGAAGTCGCGGCCGGGTGCACCGGGCGGGGTCAGCTCGGGCGCACGTCGTCCGGGGGCAGGGGCCAGCGCGGGACGCCGGCGACCTCCCCCTCCGGCAGGCGCGCCGGGAACCGCGGCGGCCGCTTCTCCAGGAAGGCGGCCACCCCCTCGGCCGGGTCCGGGCCGTCCCCGAGCTCGACCAGCGCCCGGGACTCCGCGCGGTGCGCGTCCCACGGCGAAGGGGCGCCGAGCATCGACCACAGCAGCTGCCGGGCGGCGGCGACGGCGACGGCGCTGGTGTTGTCGGCGATCTCCCGGGCCAGCGCGTAGGCCGTCGGCAGCAGCTCGTCGTCGGGCACGACGCGGGACACCAGCCGGCCGCGCAGCGCCTCGGCGGCGTCGAACACCCGGCCGGTGGCCACCCACTCCATGGCCTGGCTGATGCCGACCACCCGGGGCAGGAACCACGAGGACGCCGCCTCCGGCACGATCCCGACCCGGCCGAAGACGTACCCGAACCGGGCCGACTCCGCGGCGATCCGGACGTCCATCGGCAGGATCATCGTCGCGCCGATGCCCACGGCCGGGCCGTTGACGGCGGCGATCACGGGCTTGCGCAGCGCCGCGAAGGGCAGCGAGGCGACTCCCCCGGCGTCCCGCGGGTAGCCGCCGATCTCCTCGCTCAGCGGGCCGGGCGGGCGCACGCGGGTGCGCCGGTCGCCGAAGGTGTCGGGCCCGCCGGCGAGGTCGGCGCCGGCGCAGAACGCCCGGCCGGCGCCGGTCACGACGACCACCCGGACGTCGTCGTCGGCGTCGGCGGACGCCGCGACCCGGGTGAGCTCGTCGGCCATCGTGAGGGTGAACGCGTTGAGCCGGTCCGGGCGGTGCAACGTGACGGTCGCGACGCCGTCGGCCACCTCGTACCGCAGCTCGGTCAGTTCGCCGGTCACCGCCCGCCGCCCAGGGCCCCGGTGACGGCCAGCCGCGCGACGGCGTCGAGGTGCTCGGCCTCGTCCCCGAGCAGCAGCCGGTCGACCTTGGCCCGCCGCCAGTACAGGTGGGCGTCGTGCTCCCAGGTGAAGCCGATGCCGCCGTGCACCTGGATGAGCGTGCTCGCCGCGCGCTCGAAGGTCGCCGCCGCGCAGGCCTTGGCCGCCGCCGCCGCCAGCGGTAGCTCGGCCGGGTTGCTGCCGGCCGCCCACGCCGCCCACCACACCAGCGAGCGCAGCTGCTCGACCCCGACCCAGGCGTCGACCAGCATGTGCTTGATCGCCTGGTAGGAGCCGATGCGGCGGCCGAACGCCTCTCGCTCCTGCGCGTAGGCCACCCCCAGCTGCACGCACCGGTCGGCGCCACCCAGGTCCTCCGCGGCCATGACGACCGCGCCCACCTGGCGGGCCCGGGCCCACAGCTCCCCGGCGTCGGGGGTCAGCACCCGGCGGGAGGTCAGCCGGACCGAGGCCAGCCCGCGGGTGGCGTCCAGCGGCCGGCCGGGGACGACCTCGCCCTCGCCGACCACCAGGTCGCCGCCGTCGAGACCCAGGAAGAGCGTCGCGTCGGCGGCGTCCACCGAGGGGGCGGAGCCGTCGACGGCACCGTCGAGCACGGCGAACGCCGTCGACCCGTCGGCCAGCTGAGCGGCCAGGTCGGGGGCGTCGGCGAGCAGGACGGCCGCCCGCGCGGCCGTCACCAGCGACGGCGCCGCGAGCACCGCGCCGCCCTGCTCGGCGACGACGGCGAGGTCCAGGAGCGGGCGCCCCGAGCCACCGGCGGACTCGGGGACGGTGATGCCCAGGAAGCCGATGTCGGCCAGCGCCTTGCGGCCGGGCTCGAGCCGCCCGCCCTCCAGCCCCGCGCGCGCGGCGGCCGGCGAGGCGTTGCCGCGGTAGAAGTCGCGGGCGCCGTCGGCGATGTCGCGCTGGTCGGTGTCGAGGTCGAAGTTCATCGCGTCCCTCCCGAGAAAGGAGCGGTCTTGTCGCTGCGGGGCTCGGGCGGCAGGCCCAGCACCCGCTCGCCCAGGATGTTGCGGAGCACCTGGTCGGTGCCGCCGGCGATGCTGATGCCCGGCAGCCACGACTGGGTGCGCTGCCAGCGGTCGTCGCCGTCGGCCGTGGCGGCGTAGACGGCGTCGTCGCCGAGCAGGCGCACCCCGGCGTCCGCCATGAGCAGGCCCGCCTCGGTGCCGGCGAGCTTGCCCGCGCTGGCCTCGGGCCCGGGGATGGCGCCCTGGCTGAGCACGGTGAGCCGGCGGTAGCCGGTGTAGCGGGCGGCGAGCGCGGCGACCACCGCCCGGCCGACCGCCTGGCGGGCCAGCACCTGGCGCTCGGGGTCCAGCCGCGGCAGCCGCTCGCGCGCGTGCTCGGCGAACTCCTCCACCGGGGCTCCGATGGCGCCGCCGGCCCCGCCGATGGCCACCCGCTCGTTCATCAGCGTGGTCAGCGCGACCCGCCAGCCCTCGCCGGGTTCGCCCAGCCGCTCCTCGTCGGGGATGCGCACCTCGTCGAAGAAGACCTCATTGAAGTCGGCCTGCCCGCCCATCTGGCGCAGCGGCCGCACGGTCACGCCCGGGGCGTGCATGTCGACGACGAACATGGTGAGGCCGGCGTGCTTGGGCTTTTCCGGGTCGGTGCGGGTGAGCAGGATGCCGTAGTCGGCGACGTGCGCGAGCGTCGTCCACACCTTCTGCCCGTTGACCACCCAGTCGTCGCCGTCGCGCACGGCGGTGGTGCGCAGAGCAGCGAGGTCCGAGCCGGAGGCCGGCTCGCTGAACAGCTGGCACCAGACGTCGTCGGCACGCAGCAGCCGGGCGAGGTAGCGGTCCCGCTGGGCCTGGCTGCCGTGGGTGATGACGGTCGGCCCGCACATGCCGATCCCGATGTGGTTGATCAGGGCGGGCACCCGGGCGCGGGCGAGCTCCTGCCCGACGATCGCCTGCTGGACCAGCGTGCCACCCTGCCCGCCGTACTCGCGCGGCCAGGTCACGCCGACCAGCCCCGCCTCGGCGAGCACCCGCTGGGTGCGGCGCATCTCCGCCTCGTGCGTGCGGGCGTCGATGCCCTCCTGGCCCGGCGCGAGGTGCAGCAGCTCGCCGGCGTGCTCCTCCAGCAGGGTGCGCACCCGCGCCCGGTACTCGGCCTCGTCGGGGCTGTCGTCGAAGTCCACGGGCACGCCTCTCGTCGGTGAGCGGGGAGTCGGCCGCAGCGTGACAGGCGTCACCCGGAACGGTCAACGGTGACTGTTCCGGGCCGCCGGCACGGCCTACTGTTCCGCGGATGAGCGCCGAGCCCGTCGCCGCCGGCGCCGCTCCCGGGCCCCGGTCGCGCTCGGAGCGGACCGCCGACAGCCGCCTGCTGATCCTCGACGCGGCGGTCACCTGCCTGGTCGAGGACGGGTTCGCCGGCGCCTCGACGTTGGCCGTGCAGGCCCGGGCCGGGGTCTCCCGGGGCCGGCTGCTGCACCACTTCCCGTCCCGGGCCGAGCTGCTGGTCGCCGCCGCCGAGCACCTGTCCACGACCCAGCTCGACGAGGTGCGCCGCCGGGCCGCGGCGCTGATGCGGGACGAGCCGACCGGCCGCGAGCGGGTGGACCGGGCGATCGACCTGATGTGGGCGACGTTCCAGGAGCCCCCGTTCTGGGCGGCGATGGAGCTCTGGACGGCGGCCCGGACCGATCCGGAACTGCGGGCGGCGCTGCGCGGCGAGGAGCACCGGCTGCGGGCCTCGATCACCGCCGTGGCCGACGGCATCTGGGGCCCGGAGATCGCGGGCGCCCCCGCCTACGCCGACGTGTGCGAGCTGCTGTTCACGAGCATGCGCGGCGTCGCGCTGGTCTACGCGTTCGAGGACCGGCCGGCCGCCACCGACCCGCACCTCGCGCTCTGGAAGCGGGTCGCCACCCGCATGCTCGCCCTCGACGGACACGGTTGACCGATCCTCCCCGCGCCGCCAGCATGACGCGGGTCACAGCCGCGCCGGCGCCGAGGAGATCCCTGTGGACGTCCCGATCCCCCACCTCCTGGGCCGCGGCATGACGATGAGCGACCAGCTCGCCCGGCACGCGCGCACCGGCCCGGACGTGCCCGCGCTCCGGTTCGACGGCGCGGGCCGCAGCTACCGCGAGCTGGACGAGCGGGTCACCCGCCTGGCCCGGGCCCTGCGGCAGCGCGGTGTCGGACCGGGCGACCGGATCGCCGTGCTCGCCCTGAACGGCATGGAGACGTGGGAGGCCTACCTCGCCGGGATCCGGCTCGGCGCGATCGTCGTCCCGGTGAACTTCCGGCTGGTGGCCGACGAGGTCGCCTACGTGCTCACCGACTCCGGTGCGGTGGCGCTCGTGGTCGACGCGGCCCTGGCCGGGCTCGGCGCCGAGGCCCGGGAGCAGGCGCCGTCGGTGCGGACGACGCTGGTGATCGGCGAGGAGTACGAGGAGGCCCTGGCGGCGGCGGGGGACGAGCCGCTCGACGTCGCCGTGGACGAGGGCGACCCCGCGTTCATCATGTACACGTCCGGGACCACCGGGCGGCCCAAGGGCGCGGTGCTGACCCACCGGAACCTGCTCATGCACGTCTTCAGCCAGCTGGTGACGCTCGGCGCCGACCTGACGGCGGAACGGGTCACCGCGCCCGGGGCCCCCATGTTCCACATCGCCGGCCTCGCCGGCGGGCTGCCGCCGCTGCTGGTCGGTGGCACCAACGTGATCACGCGCTCCGGCGGGTTCGACCCGGTGGCCATGCTGGACCTGGTGGAGCGCGAGCGGATCAACAGCCTCTTCCTCGTCCCGGCGATGTGGGCGGCGGTGGTGGCCGTGCCCGGCATCGCCTCCCGCGACCTCTCCTGCCTGACCCGCATCTCGTGGGGCGCGGCTCCGGCGTCGACGACCCTGCTCCGCACGCTCATCGACACGTTCCCGCAGGCGGAGGTCATGACGGCGTTCGGCCAGACCGAGTGCAGCCCGGTGACGTGCCTGCTGCGCGGCGAGGACTCGGTCCGCAAGATCGGCTCTGTCGGCACCCCGATGCTCAACGTGGAGGTGCGCGTAGTCGACGACGCGATGGAGGACGTGCCGCGCGGAGTGGTCGGCGAGATCGTCTACCGCAGCCCCATGGTGATGAAGGAGTACTGGGGCAAGCCGGAGGCGACGGCGGAGGCGTTCGCCGGCGGCTGGTTCCACTCCGGCGACCTGGTGCGCCAGGACGAGGACGGCTACTTCTACGTCGTCGACCGCAAGAAGGACATGATCATCTCCGGCGGGGAGAACATCTACTGCGCCGAGGTGGAGAACGTTCTGGCCGCCCACCCGAAGGTGGCCGAGGTGGCGCTCATCGGCGTGCCCGACACCCGCTACGGCGAGGCGCCGCTGGCCGTCGTCGCCCCGCGGGACGCCGCCGACCCGCCGACGGCTGAGGAGCTGGCCGCGTTCTGCCGGGAGCGGCTGGCCCGCTACAAGAACCCGCGGGAGTACTCGGTGGTCGGCGCGCTCCCCCGCAACCCCAGCGGCAAGGTGCTCAAGACCGCGCTGCGGCAGGAGCACTCGGCGGGTTCCCTGGTCGCCGAGCCGGTGGTCTAGTCAGTCCGCCTGTCCGGGCCGCACCAGCCCGGACTCGTAGGCGACCACCACCGCCTGCACCCGGTCGCGCACGCCCAGCTTGGCGAGCACCCGGGCCACGTGGGTCTTCACCGTGCCCTCACCCAGCACGAGGCGGTCGGCGATCTCGGCGTTCGACAGACCGCGGGCGACCAGCCGCAGGACCTCCTCCTCCCGCGCGGTCAACCGGTCCAGGCCGGGTGCCCGCGCCAGGGTCGGGCCGACCCGCCGCACGTGGTCGTCGAGCAGGCGCCGGAGCAGGCTGGGGGCCAGCAGCACGTCCCCGGTGCCGGCCGAGCGGACGGCGGCGACCAGCTGCTCCCGCGGCATCGACTTGAGCAGGAACCCGGCCGCCCCGGCGCGCAGGGCCTCCACCAGGTGCTCGTCGGCGTCGAAGGTCGTCAGCATGACCACCGCCGTCGCCGCCGCGGGGTCGGCGCAGATGCGGCGGGCGGCCTGGATCCCGTCCAGGCGGGGCATCCGCACGTCGACGAGCGCGACGTCGGGGCGCAACCGCCGGCACAGGCCGACGGCATCCACCCCGTCGCCGGCCTCCCCGACGACCTCCAGCCCGGGCTCGGCCTCCAGGATCATGCGGAGCCCGGCCCGCACGAGGGCCTCGTCGTCGGCCAGCAGCACGCGGACGCTCATACCGCCGCGTGCTCCGGCACCGGTACCGGCAGCACCGCTCGGGTGGTCCAGCCCGTGCCGTCGGCCCGCGGCCCGGCGGTCAGGCAACCGTCGAAGAGCGCCACGCGCTCCCGGAGGCCCAGGAGGCCGTGCCCCGGCCGCCCGGGATCGCCGTATCCCGAGCCGTCGTCGGACACCTCGACGGTCAGCGCCTCGTCGGCGAAGTCCAGCACCACGCGGATCGGCGCACCGGGGGCGTGGCGGAGCGCGTTGGTCAGCGACTCCTGCACGATACGGAAGGCGGTCGCCTCCACGGCGGCCGGCAGCGGGCGGACGCGGCCGGCTGTCGTCACAGCGACGTCCCGGCCGGCTGTCCGCGCCGCCCCGACGAGCTCGTCGACAGCGGCGATCGAGCCGGGCGACGGGTCCGCGGGCTCGTCCTCCGCGTGCTCCCGGAGGACGCGGAGCAACCGGTGCAGGTCGTCGAGGGCCGCGCGGCCGGACGCGAGCACGACGTCCAGCGCCCGGGCCGCGGCCGGCTCGCGGGTACCCAGGCTGGCCTGGGCGGCGTCGGCGTGCAGGAGCATCAGCGTGACCCCGTGCCCGACGACGTCGTGCATCTCACGGGCGATCCGGCGGCGTTCCGCGGCCAGCGCGCCGGCCCGCTGGGCCTCCTGCGCGCGCTCCCGTTCCTGCGCCGCGATGGCCTCGCGCTCGGCCGCGACCGCCCGGTCCAGCCGTTCGCGGGCCAACCGGGCGAAGACCCAGACGACGACCGGGATCGCCATGTTCGCCACCTCGTCCGCGGCGCTCACCGGCCGGTCCGCCACGAAGGGGTAGACCTGCACGGCGGCCAGAACCGCGAGCAGCCCCACGGCGGCGTCCCGGCGGTGGTCGGCGTACTGGGCCACCGAGTAGGTGAGGACGAGGACGGCCGCGAAGCCGGCGACGGCGGGCGCCTCCCCCAGGACGGTCTGGAAGGCCAGCCCCGCGGCGCCTGCGACGGCGGCGCCCACCGGCCTGACGCGCCGGGCCACCAGGCTCGCCGTCATGACGGCGAAGGCGACGTGCTGCAGGCCGCGCGGACCGCTGAGCTCCTCGGCCGCCAGCAGCTCCAGCTGGCCGGCGACCGTGAGCGCGACGGCGAGCACACCGTCGCGCACCGGCACCGGGAGGGCCCGCCACCTGCTCAGCACGCCTCGCATGGCGGGCAGCGTAGGACGGCCCCTGGCCCAGCGGGTCCCCCGGACGGTCGATGCGGGATCTGCCTCGCGGGGGACGGACCGGCGGCACGCCGGCCCCGGGATCGGTCCCGAGGGTGACGGCAGGTCCGCCCGGGAGCGCCAGCGTGGACCCGACGGCGCGAACCGCGCGCCCGCCACCGAGGAGAACGCCCGTGACCACCTCCACCTCGACCTCCACCACCACCGCCACCGCCGACGTGGACGCGGCGCAGCACGGCTCACCCCTGCCGGCGGCCGCCGGCATCGGCGCGCTGGGTGCCTTCGCCGCGGCCGCCGTCGTCCTGGGCGACCCCCTGGCGGGAGCCGCGAACGCCCAGGAGGCCGCCGCGGCGCTCAGCGACGCCCCGGTCACGCTCGCCGCGACCCTGCTCGGTGGTTACGCGCTCCTCGCCACCGCGGTGGCCGGTGCGCTCGCCCGGCGGCTGGGGCGCTCCGGTGAGACCGCGGCGGTGCGCCTGCTGCCGGTGCTCGGTGCCGGCCACGTGCTGCTGCTGGCCGCGACGTTCACCGCGCTGGCGGCGGCGGCGGTCGTGGGCACCCAGGTGCTCGGCGGAGGGGTGAGCCCGACGGGTGCGGAGACCGGGCTGATCGTGATGAACGTCGTCCACCCGATGGCTGCCTGGGTGGGAGCGGGGTTCCTCATCGCCGTGGCGGTGGCCGCCCGGAGCACCTCCCGCGCGCTGACGATCGTCAGCGCCGTCTTCGCCGCAGGTCTCCTGCTCCCCCCGGTGGGCTGGGCGGTCACCTACCTGATGGCCTTCTGGTTCGCGGGCGTCGGCGTGTGGCTCTGGCGCCGGAGCTGAGGCGGGCCCGCGGCATCTCCGCCCCGTCGTGCCGGCGTCGGCCCCGCGGCCGGCGCCGGCACGACCCGGGGTCAGGGCGCGGCGTCGAACAGGTCGCGCGAGACGACGCCGGTGTCGGGGTTGTCGGTGAACATGCCGTCGATGCCGGCCTCCCAGAAGGCGAGGTGCTCCTCCAGCGCCCGGCCGTAGTCGTCGGCCTCGGCGCCGTCCCGCAGCGCCGGGGGCAGGAACACGTTCTCGTTGCGGAACGTGTACGGGTGCACGAGCAGGCCGGCGCGGTGGGCGTCGTCGACGAGCGCGGTCGGGGTGCCCAGCGCGCCGTCGGCGTCGCGCGGGATGACCTGGTTCTTCTCCGGCCCCACACCCTCGGCGTACTCGGCGATCTCCTGCAGACCCTCGGCGGTGGTGAGGTCGGCGTAGGTGCGCGGGTCACCGGCGGCGGTGAAGTCGTACGGCTGCCCGGAGCCCGAGAGCAGCTGCACCAGCGGCACGCGCACCCCCTTCTCCTCCAGCTCCCGCAGGTTCGCCGTCTCGAAGGACTGGATGAACACCGGCGAGGTGTGCTTGTGCACCCGCGCCTCCTGCAGGTCCGCCATCAGCGGCTCCTCCATGGAGAGGCCGATGGAGTCGAAGTAGGTGGGGTGCTTGGTCTCGACGTAGACGCCGATCTCGCGGCGGAGCTCCTTGGTGAGCCGGGCCCGCAGCTCGAGCACCTCGTCCAGGGTCGGCACCTGGTAGAGGCCGTCGTAGAGGGTGTTCTCCTCGCGGACCTCGGGCAGCCGCTCGACGGCCCGGAGGGTGCGCAGCTCGGCGAGCGTGAAGTCCTCGGTGAACCAGCCGGTGAACGGCGTGCCGTCGATGACCTTGGTGGTGCGGCGGTCGGCGAACTCCGGCCGGCTCGCGACGTCCGTCGTCCCGGAGATCTCGTTCTCGTGCCGGGCGACGAGCACGCCGTCCTTGGTGCTCACGACGTCGGGCTCGATGTAGTCGGCCCCCATCCGGGCGGCGAGCTCGTAGGCGGCGAGGGTGTGCTCCGGACGGTAGCCGGAGGCGCCCCGGTGGCCCACGACGAGCAGGTCGTCGGCGAGCGCCGTGCCGGGCTCGGGCGCCGGCGGCCGCGGGGCGGCAGCGGCCGGGAGGGCCGCCGGGACGGCGAGGGACAGGGGGACGGCGACCGCGACGGCGGCGACCGTGGCACGCAGGCGGCGTGCTCGGGACATCGGGACTCCCGCGGGCTCGGACGGCGACCCTCGCCGGCGGCTCCGCGAGCTGATCCCAACCAGGAGAGGTGCCCGGGCCGCGTCGCCCGCCACAACTCCCGGTGACGAACTGGTGGCGCGCCCGTGCCCCGGTTCAGCCGGCCCAGACCTCGCCGACGCGTGCGACCACCGAGGCCGCCTGGGCCCGGCCGGCCCGGGCCGCGGGCTCCCGGGCGGCGGGGTCGAGGACGTTGCGGCCGATGGCCGCGCGGGCGGCCTCGTCGGGGGCCACGACGGCGACCCGCGACACCATGCCGGTGACCTGGGCGTCGACGCTGGCCATCGGCCCGACCCCGCGCGGGATGGGCGCCAGGACGACCAGCCGGTCGTACCCCTGGGCGAGGTCGGCGTTGGCCGCGGAGCGCATGCCGCCGTCGATGTAGCGGCGGCCGTCGATGGTGACCGGCGGGTAGACGCCGGGTACCGCGCAGCTGGCCGCGACGGCCTGCACGAGCGGGACGCCCGAGTCCCGGCCGAAGGTGCGGAACTCGCCCGTGGCGGCGTCCACGGCGGTGACGAGGAGCTCCCGCTCCGGCCACTCGCGGGACACCAGCCGCGAGCCGATCACGTCGAGCCGCTCCTGCTCGGTCGGTGTGGCGCCGGCCTTCTCGGCCGCCAGCGCCAGCGACCCCACGCGCCGCCGGAACTCGACGTCGCGGCCGCGGCTGACCAGCATCGCCCAGGCGTAGCGCGCGAGGTTGCTGCGCGTCATCCGGGCCACCCTCTCCTGCGACGGGGGCTCCAGCTGGCGGGCGTACATCTCCTCGAGCGGGGCGCCGCTGGTGAGCTGCGCGCCGACGACCGAGCCGGCCGAGGTGCCGACGACGAGACCCGCCCCGGTGAGGTCCACCCCGGCCTCGGCCAGGCCGGCGAGCACGCCGATCTCCCAGGCGATACCGGTGATGCCCCCGCCGCCGAGCACGAGGGCGGTCCGCTGGTCGCTCATGCGGCACATCCTCACAGACCCCTCGACAGGGGCTGTGAGCTGGGCCACCCTGTGGCTCAGCTCACCCGACGAGAGGAAACGAATGACCACCGTGCAGTCCGCCCCGGCACCCACCACGGCCAGCTGGCCGCCCGGGCTGCCCCGGTCCCTGGACTACCCGAGGGTGCCGGTGGGCTCCATCCTGCGGGGCGCCGTGCGGCGGTGGGGCGACCGGACGGCGTTCGTCGACCACGACGTGCCGCTCACCTTCACCGAGCTGGGTGCCCGCGCGCACGCGGTCGCCGGCTGGCTGGCCGACCACGGCATCGGGCGGGGCGACGTCGTCGCCGTCCACATCCCGAACTGCCGGCAGTACCCGCCGCTGTACTACGGGATCATGCTGGCGGGCGCCACCTTCTCCCCCACCAACCCGCTGCTGCCGGCCGCCGACCTCGCCGCCCAGCTGAACGACGCCGGCGCCAAGGCGCTCATCACCTGGGACCAGGTGCTCCCCTTCGTCCGCGGCGCGCTGGCGCAGACCCGGGTCGAGACGGTGGTCGTCACCGGGGAGGCGCACACCCTCGACTTCGCCGCCCGCCTCGACGGCCTGGAGCCCTCCGACGTCGACCTGGCCGACCTGCTGGCCGGTGACCCGGCCGACCGGCACCTGGACGCCGGCCTCGACGTCACCACCGACCTGGCGCACCTGGCCTACACCGGCGGCACGACCGGGGTCAGCAAGGGCGTGGAGCTGCCGCACCGACAGGTCGTGACCAACGTGCTGCAGTCGGGCTGCTGGACCGCCGGCGCGCTGCCCGCCCTCGACGAGGAGGGGGACGTGACGCTGCAGCAGGTGCTCGGCGCCGACGAGTACCCCACCCGGCTCGGGGAGGCCCGCATCATCAACCTGACGCCGTGGTTCCACGCGATGGGCGCGATCGGCTACCTCAACGGCATGGTCATGGGCGGCACGATGACCGTCATCCACATGCGCTTCGACCCGGTGAAGTACGTCGAGGACATGGTCCGGTACGAGGTGACCTCGATCGGCGGCGCACCCCCGGTCTTCGTGGCGCTGCTGCAGGTACCCGGGTTCGCCGAGGCCGACCTCTCGCACGTCCGCGGCATCAGCAGCGGCGCCGCACCGCTGCCGGTCACGCTCATCGAGAAGATGCAGGCGCTCATGCCCAACGCGACGATCGGCGAGGGCTACGGCCTGACCGAGGTCACGATGATGGCCACCGGCAACCCGACCTTCCGCTCGGGCACCCGCAAGCCCGGCACCGTGGGGGTGCCGATCTTCGACACCGAGATCACCATCCGCCCGATCGGGGGCGGCGACCCGCTGCCGGCCGGGGAGCGCGGCGAGGTCTGCATCCGCGGCCCCCAGGTGATGCGCGGCTACGCGCACCGCCCCGAGGCCACGGCCGAGTCGATCGACGCCGACGGCTGGTTCCACTCCGGCGACGTCGGCATCCTGGACGAGGACGGCTACCTCTCGATCGTCGACCGGACCAAGGACATGCTGCTCTACAAGGGCTACAACGTGTTCCCGCGCGAGCTGGAGGAGGTCCTCTTCGCCGTGCCGGGGGTCGCCGGGGCCGCGGTCGTCGGCCGGCCCGACGAGGAGGCCGGCGAGCTGCCCGTGGCCTACGTGGTCCGCAAGGACGACGCGGACGGCGCCGCGCTGACCGCCGAGTCGGTCATGGCCGAGGTCAACGGCAGGGTGACCCCGTACAAGCGGCTGCGCGACGTGCGGTTCATCGACGCGATCCCGGTCTCGGCGGCCGGCAAGGTGCTCAAGCGGGAGCTCGCTGCCCGCGAGCGCGAGGCCGTCGGCGGCTGACCCGGCGCGCGCCGCCGCACCCCGAACGGGTGCGGCGGCGCGCATCCGTGGTTCGCGCTCACTATCGTCCGCGGCGTGGACGAGCAGCGGAACGGTCTGGAGACCGAGCACACCGGTGTGCGCATCGCGCACCTCGAGCAGTCCCCCGTCCGGCAGGTCGGGCGCCGGGTGCTCATCGCTGCCGCGGTGCTGCTCGTCGTCGTCCTCGTCGTCTACCTCGACCGGGACGGCTACGCGGACAGCCGCGGCGACGAGATCTCGTTCCTCGACGCCTTCTACTACGCGACCGTCACGCTCTCCACGACCGGCTACGGGGACATCACCCCGGTGACCCCGGCGGCGCGGCTGGTCAACGTCCTGCTGATCACGCCGCTGCGCATCATGTTCCTGATCGTCCTCATCGGAACGACCCTCGAGGCGCTGACCGCGCGCTCGCGCGAGGAGTTCCGCATCCACCGCTGGAGGTCCCGCGTGCGCCAGCACGTCATCGTGTGCGGCTACGGCACCAAGGGCCGCAGCGCCATCCGCTCCCTGCAGGCCAGCGGGACCCCGCTGGAGAAGATCGTCGTCGTCGACCCCGAGCCCCGGGCCATCGACGAGGCCAACGCGATGGGCCTCACCGGCATCGTCGGCGACGCCGGCCGCACGGAGGTGCTGCGCCGGGCCGCCGTCGAGCGGGCCCGCTCGGTGATCGTGGCGGCCAACCGGGACGACGCCTCGGTGCTGATCACCCTCACCGTGCGGCAGCTCAACCCCAGCGTCCCGATCACCACCAGCGTCCGCGAGGAGGAGAACGCGAACCTCCTGCGGCAGTCCGGCGCCGACACCGTCATCACCACCTCGGCGACGTCCGGCCGGTTGCTGGGCCTGTCCACCGACAGCCCCCGGGTGGTCGCCGTCGTCGAGGACCTCGTCACCGGTGGGCAGGGCCTGGACCTGCACCAGCGGACGGCGACCGCCGACGAGGTGGGGCTGGGCCCTCGCCAGCTGCGCGACATCGTCCTCTCGGTGACCCGCGGTGGTCGCACGCTGCGCTTCGACGACCCGCTGATCGGCACCCTGCAGCCCGAGGACGTCCTCGTCGTCGTGAAGGCGCACGAACCCGGCAAGGCGATGCAGCTGCCCACGCAGTGACATCGCGATCCTCCGGATCGCACCGCGGCCAGGTGCCGTCCCCCGGCGAGCTGAGCGCGTCCGTCGTCCCTGCGCGGACCCCTCCGGGGCCCACTCGGGACGACCCTGCCGTCACGGGGTGCGCACCCAGGTGGTCGTGGGCTCGTCGCGGCCGCGGAGCTCGACCTCGCGGTCCTGGGCCCAGTGCACCCGCTCGCCGGGCGCCGCCGTCAGCACCGTCGGCTCGCTGGCGACCGCGCGGCCCGGGTGCTCCTTGGCCAGGTCGGTGAGCCGCGCCGCCTCGTTCACCGGGTCGCCGATCACCGTGTACTCCAGTCGGCTGGCCGCCCCCACCTGACCGGCCCACACCCGGCCGCACGCGACGCCCACCCCCACGTCGACCTCCCCGGCGGCGGCGACCGCGTCGCAGATGCGCCGGGCCGCCCGCAGCGCCGCACCCGCCGGGTCGGGGTGGTCGGCCGGGGCGCCGAACACGCAGAGCGCGGCGTCGCCCTCGAACTTGTTCACCAGCCCGCCCTCGTCCTCGATGGCGTCGACGACGACCTCGAAGAAGCGGTTGAGCAGGCCGACCATCTCCTCCGGCCCGGTCCGGCGCACCAGCGCGGTGGAGCCGGCGACGTCCACGAACAGCGCCGCGACGGTGCGCTCCTCCCCGCCCAGGGAGACCCCGGTCGCCAGCGCCCGCTGGGCCACCGTGGTCCCGACGTGCCGGCCGAACAGGTCGCGGAGCCGCTCCCGCTCGGCCAGGCCGGCGGCCATGGAGTTGACGCCCTCCTGCAGCAGGCCGATCTCCCCGGCGTCGTCCACCACCACGTCCACGTCGTAGTCGCCGGCGCCGACCTGCTGCACCGCCCGGCGCAGGTCGCGCAGCGGCTGCCCGACGGCCCGCGCGGTGAGCACGGTGGCCAGCGCGCCGACCAGCAGGGCGACCACGACGAGGAAGACGACGGCGGTGCGCCCGGGGCCGTCGGGGTTGCTCGGGTCCAGGTAGAGCAGGACGACGCCGAGCATCGGAACCCCGCTGGTCAGCCCCCAGGTCAGCAGCAGGCGGATGCGGACCCCCAGGGTGAGCGCCCCCGCGGGCGGGTGGGTGGCCAGCGCCCGGGCGGTGACGGCGCGGGCCGCCCGGGCCACCAGCAGGTAGGTGACGCCGGCGGTGACCACGCCACCGAGGACCACGGCGACGCCGATCCGGGCACCCACCCGGGCATCGGGGAAGGTGACCGCCGCGACGGCGCCCACCAGCACGGCACCCAGCCCCCAGACGACAGCGGCGACCAGGGCGGTGTCCAGCGGGAGCCGCAGCGCCTGGCGGGCCTCCGCGACCGTGGGCTCGCGGCCGGCCGTCAGCCAGCGGTTCGTGGCCCGTTGCCGCCCCAGCCCGGCGACGACGGCCAGCGGCAGGGCCACGGCGAGGTAGGCCGCGGCCGCCCACAGCACCTCGGCGCGGCCGGCGCTCCCCGGGTCGCCCTCCACGCCGAGGAGCAGCAGCACCACGGTGCCGACGCCGACCAGGTTGGCCGCGATGACCAACCCCACGATCACCGGGACGGCCAGCCGGCCGCTGGGCGCCCACTCGGCCATGCCGGTCAGCCGGCGGCGCACGTCGTCGCCCGTCGTGGTCACGTGCGGCTCAACGAGCGCGGCCGGTGCACGGCACGGCCGGGCACCCGATCGGGGCCACCGGACCATGATCACCGAGGGGGGCCGCCGCCGTCCGGCCGGTCACCCGCCGGGGTCCTGGCGACCGGGCGGCCCGGCAGGGCCCGCCCGAGCACCAGCGCGCCGATGCCGGCGACCACCACCGCGAGCAGCGCCACCCGCAGGCTGGCGGCGTCGGCCACGACCCCGATCAGCGGCGGGGAGAGCAGGAAGCCGATCCTCAGCAGCCAGTTGATCACCATCAGCCCCTGGCCGTGCGGCAGGCCGGGGAGCTCGTCGGCGGCGTGGTAGACGGCGGGGATGAGAGTGGCGACGCCCAGACCGGCCAGCGCGAACCCGAGCAGGGTGCTGGGCACCGACGGCCAGGCGAGCGCGACACCGAGGCCCACCGCGGCGAGCGCGCCCCCGGCCCGGGCGACCCGCCGCTCGCCGAACCGGTCGACCACGCGGTCACCGGCCAGCCGGCCCACGGTCATCGCGGCCGAGAGGGCGACGAAGCCCAGCCCGGCGGTCGCCGCGCCGGCCGCGAGCTCGGTGCGGAGGTAGAGGGCGCTCCAGGATGCACCGACGTCCTCGATCAGCGCGCCGCAGCCGGCCAGCAGGCCCAGCACCGCCAGGGCCGGGACCGCGGCCCGCCGGCGCGGACGCTCCCGTGGCACCTCCTCGGCGACCGGCTCGGGCTCGTCCGAGCCGGGGAGCACCCCGCGGGAGACGACGAGGGCGACCGCGCCGAAGACCACCGCCGAGACGCCGAGGTGGACCGGCAGCGGGATGCCCAGCCCTGCCGCAGCGGAGCCGAGCAGCCCGCCGGTGACCGCGCCGATGCTCCAGACGCCGTGCAGCGAGTTGATGATCGAGCGGCCGTAGAGCCGCTGCACGCGGAGGCCGTGCGCGTTCTGCGCGACGTCGACGACGGCGTCCAGGGCGCCGACCACGAGGAACGCGGCAGCCAGGACGTACCAGTTCGGCGCCACCGAGACCGTCCACACGACGGCGCCCAGCAGCACCAGGCCGTAGGAGGCAACCCGCCCGGAGCCGAACCGGCGGTTGAGCGCCGCCGACGACAGCCCGGCCAGCAGGGCACCCAGCGGCACGGCGGCCAGCGCGGCGCCCAGCGCGGTGCTGCTCAGGTCCAGCTCGGCCTTCACCGCGGGCAGCCGCGGCACGAGCCCGGCGTAGAAGACGGCGTTGAGGAAGAAGCAGGCGGCGACGGCGCGGCGGGCGCGCCGGAGGCGCGGCGGTTCCACGGTCGCGGGGGCGGAGGACATGGGGACTCCAGCTCTCGTCAGCCGGCGAACCGGAGCAGCGCGGCACGGATCTGCGCGGCGTCCATCGGGTCGGTGGACAGCGCGCTGTGCAGGACCAGCCCCTCGACGAGGGCGTCGACCTCGCGGGCGGTGACCGGGTCGAGGTGGCGCTCCAGACTGCGACGGCTCCTCGACATCCAGTCCTGGGTGACCGCCCGCAGCTCGGCGTCGCGGGCTGCGGCGACGTACAGCTCGACGGCGAGCACCAGGTCGCGCTGCGAGCCCAGCAGGTCGCCGGTGAGGTGCCCGACCAGCGCCTCCAGCGCCGACACGCGGTCGGGGGCGGCCGCCATGCGCGCGTCGAACCGCGCGGCGACGTCGTCCACGTGCCGGGTGAAGGCGGCGGCGAGCAGCTCGGTGAGCGAGCCGAAGTGGTAGGTCAGCGACCCCAGCGGGACGTCGGCGGCGCGGGCGATCGCCCGGTGCGTGGCCGCCGCGACCCCTCGTGCCGCGATGACGTCGAGGGTGGTGTCCACCAGCCGGTCGCGCCGCCCGGGGTCGTGCCGGCGCGGACGGCGGACCGGCGTGGGCTCCGCGCTCACCGGGCGGGGTCGTCCAGCCGGCGCACGACGCGCGCCGGGTTGCCGACCGCCACGACGTCGGCGGGCAGGTCGCGGGTGACCACCGTGCCCGCGCCGACGACGGCGTCCTCCCGGATGGCGATCGGGGCGACGTCGAGGTGGAGGCCCCCGGCGAGCGCCCCCTCGCGCGTCGTCCGGGAGTCGCCCGCCGCGGGCCGGGAGCGCATAGGAACGAGCGTACAGAGGCGGCCGGCTGCCGGCATGCGGGGCGGGACGCCCGTGCGGCGTCCCGCCCCCCGCCGTCAGAACGCCGGGAGGACGGCGCCCTCGTAGTTCTGCTCGATGAACTGGCGCACCTCGTCGGAGTGCAGCAGCTCCTCCAGCTCCTGGATGCGCTCGTCGCCCTCGTCACCGGTGCGCACCACCAGGAGGTTGGCGTTGGGGTTGCCCTCGCCCTCCTCCAGCGCCAGCGCGTCCTCGGCCGGGACCAGGTCGGCCTCGATGGCGTAGTTGCCGTTGATGACCGCGATGTCGACGTCAGCCAGGGACCGGGGCACCTGCGCGGCCTCGACCTCGGAGATCTCCAGGTTCTTCGGGTTGCCCTCGACGTCCAGCGAGGTGGGGGCGGCGTCGCCGGTGTCGGCGAGGGTGATCAGGCCGTTGGCCTCGAGCAGACGCAGCGCCCGCGCGGCGTTGGTCGGGTCGTTCGGGATGGCCACGGTCGCGCCGTCGGGCAGGTCGGCGAGGTCGGTGAGCGTGCTCGAGTAGATGCCGAGCGGCTCGATGTGCACGGGGTCGAGCGCCGCGAAGTCGTAGCCGGCGCTGGCCTCCTGCTCCTCCAGGTACGGGATGGTCTGGAAGTAGTTGGCGTCGAGGGAACCGTCGTCGAGGGCCACGTTGGGCTGCACGTAGTCGGTGAACTCGACGATCTCCAGGTCCAGGCCGGCGTCCTCGGCGAGGTTCTCGTCGATGTAGCGCAGGATCTCCGCGTGCGGGACCGGGGAAGCGCCCACCCGCAGCGGCTCGTCGGCCGCCGAGAGCTCGGCCTCGCCCCCGCAGGCGGCGAGCAGGGCCGTCATCGCCGACGCGGCCAGCAGGGCGGGAAAGCGGGTGCGCATGGTGGTGGTTCTCCTCTGGAGTGGGGGTGGGACGGCGGCCGGGTGGCCGCCGTGGAGGTGGGATCAGGCGTGCGCGAGCGAGCGCGCCCAGCGGTCGCCGGCCCACTGGAGGGCCTGCACGATGACGAGCAGGAGGACGACGGTCGCCAGCGTGATGTCGGTGCGGAACTGCTGGTAGCCGAAGCGGATGGCGAAGTCGCCCAGCCCGCCGCCGCCGACCGCACCGGCCATGGCCGAGTAGCTGATCAGCGCGACGACGGTGACCGTGACCCCGGCGACCAGCGACGGCCGGGCCTCGGGCAGCAGCACGGTGCGCACGACGTCGCGCCGGCGGGCACCCATCGACAGCGCCGCCTCGACCTTCCCGGCGGCGACCTCGCGCAGGCTGGTCTCCACCAGCCGGGCGAGGAAGGGGACCGCGCCGATGGTCAGCGGCACGATCGCCGCGGTGGAGCCGATCGTCGTGCCCACGATGCCTCGGGTGACCGGGGCGACGAGGACCAGCAGGATGATGAACGGCAGCGCGCGGCCCAGGTTGACGACCAGGCCCAGCGCGCGGTTGAGCAGCGGCCGCGGGGCCAGCCCGCCGGAGGCGGTGACGGTGAGCAGCACGCCCAGCGGGACGCCGAGCAGCACGGTGACCAGCGCCGCGACGCCCACCATGTAGAGCGTCTCCCAGGTGGCGTCCAGCAGCTGCGGCCAGATGCGGTTCCAGTCGCTCACCGGGCCACCTCCGCGGTCGCGGCCACGCGCTCGACCAGGACGCCGTCGGCCTGCAGCCGGTGCACGGCGTCGTCCAGGCCCGCGCCTCCCCCGGTGACCCGCAGGAGCAGCCGGCCGTAGCGTCCACCGGCGACGGTCTCCACCGATCCGCCGGCGATCTCGACGGCCAGGCCCAGCTCCCCGATCAGGGTCTGCAGGACGCGGGTCTCCGGCGTCCGGTCGGTGACGGTCACCCGCAGCAGGGCGCCGTCGTGCCCGGCACCGGCGTCCGCGACCGGCGCCGGGAGCAGGGCCTCCCCCAGCGGGGAGCCCGGCCGGGTCAGCACGTCGGCCAGCCGGCCGCCGTCGACGACCCGCCCCCGGTCGAGCAGGACGGCGCTGTCGCAGACGGCCTTGACGACGGACATCTCGTGGGTGATCAGCAGGACGGTCAGGCCGAGCTCGTCGCGCACCCGGCGCAGCAGCTCCAGGACGCCGGTGGTGCTGGCCTGGTCGAGCGCGGAGGTGGCCTCGTCGCAGAGCAGCACGTCCGGCCGGACGGCGAGCGCCCGGGCGATGGCCACGCGCTGCTGCTGGCCGCCGGAGAGCTGGGCGGGGCGGGCGTCGGCTCGGTCGGCCAGGCCCACGAGGTCCAGCAGCTCCCCGGCCCGCCGCCGGCGCTCGGCCCGGCCGACGCCGGCGAGCTCGAGCGGGTGCTCCACGTTGCCCGCGGCGGTGCGCGAGTCGAGCAGCTCGAAGTGCTGGAAGACCATGCCGATGGAGCGCCGCGCCTGCCGGACCTGCTCGTCGGGCAGCTCGGTGAGCACCTGCCCGTCGACGGTCACCGAGCCCGACGTGGGCCGCTCCAGCAGGTTGACCAGGCGCACCAGCGTGCTCTTGCCCGAGCCGCTGGGGCCGACGACGCCGGCGAACTCGCCGCGGTCCACGGACAGGCTGACGCCGTCGACGGCGACGACCTCGCCGGCCCGCCCGCGGGCCGGGAAGACCTTGCGGACGTCCTTCAGTTCGATCACGGGGTGCTGTCCTCGGGGTTGAGCCGGCACGGGCGGGCCCCGCCGGGAGGGCGGACGGGCCCGCGATGCGCGGGGCTGGGGTGCGCGCCCGCGCGCGGCGGGCGTCAGCGAAAGGCCGGAGGCCTCAGCGGCACATGGCCGTGCCGGTGCTGCACAGGTCGACGTGCCGGCGGGCCCACGGGAGCAGCTCGTACCGCATGGTGTTCCTCCATCGGTCCTGGCAGTAGCACCCGCGCCCGCCGATGCGGGGGGTTGCTGCGACGTCGACGAGCCAGGTCTCTCAGCCGCTCCGGATGGTTGCGGCAGCAAGTCTACGGACCGAGCTCGGGCGTTTCCCCTCCGCGACCTGCGACGTCACTCACACAGCGCACTCGCAGCCGCTGTCCAGCCGGGTCGCGGGTCGGCGGCCGAGCGTGGTCGCCGACCCGCGACGAGCCCGACCCAGGAGAGCCCATGACCCCGCTGCCGACCGGTCCCACCCCCGCCTTCGAGGGGCGCCCGCTGCCCCGGCCGGACGAGGAGGTCGTCGACCAGGGGCTGGGGTTCGACCTGGGGACGCTGCTCAGCCGGCGCCGACTGCTGGGCGTGCTCGGTCTCGGCGCGGCGAGCGCCGGCCTGGCAGCCTGCGGCGCCGGGTCCTCCGCGGCCACCGGTTCGACGACGGCGGCGGGTGCGACCGCGGTCTCCGGGGAGGTCCCCGACGAGACCGCCGGCCCCTACCCCGGTGACGGTTCCAACGGACCCGACGTGCTCGACCAGAGCGGCATCGTGCGCAGCGACATCCGGTCCAGCTTCGGGGAGGCCGGCGGCACCGCCGAGGGCGTGCCGATGACGCTGGAGCTCGTGGTCCGGGACCTCGCGAACGGCGGCGTGCCGTTCGCCGGCGTCGCCGTCTACGTGTGGCACTGCGACCGCGACGGCGGCTACTCCCTGTACTCCGACGGGATCACCGACCAGAACTACCTGCGCGGGGTGCAGGTCGCCGACGCCGACGGGAGGGTGTGGTTCACCAGCATCGTCCCGGCCTGCTACCCGGGGCGGTGGCCGCACGTCCACTTCGAGGTCTACCCGGACGAGGGCAGCATCACCGACGCGGCCAACGCGATCGCCACCTCCCAGGTGGCGCTGCCCGCGGACGTCTGCGAGACCGTCTACGCCACCAGCGGCTACGAGAGCTCGGTGGGCCACCTGGCGCAGGTCACGCTCACCAGCGACGGCGTCTTCGGTGACGACGGCGGCGCGAGCCAGCTGGCCACCGTCACCGGCGACGTCGCGAGCGGCTACACGGTCACCCTGCCGGTCGGCGTCGACACCACCACCACGCCCACCGGCGGCGGGACCGGCGCCGGCCCGGGCGGGGGACCGCCGAGCCGGCCCTCCTGACCGGGGCGGGGTCCCGCCGACGGGCCCCGGACGCACGAAGGGCCCGGTCTGCAGACCGGGCCCTTCGTGGTGGAACGGGGTGGAGGTGGCGGGAATCGAACCCGCGTCCTTCGACGCATGACCAGGGCTTCTCCGAGCGCAGTCCGCTACTGCCTCTGCTCGACCCCATCGATCTCACGGACGAGTCGATGTGACGGGCCCAGTCGCTGTGAGATGTCCCGTGAACGCCCGCGACCGGCACTCACGGTGAGTCATCTAGCTGATGCCAGGATCCGGGCCGATGACGAACCCGGGCTGACAGAGTCGCCTCGCTACTTAGGCAGCGAGGGCGAACTCGCGCTGACTGGAGTCGGCGCTTGTGTTGTTTCCAACGCGTGGTTAACGAGCTCATCGTTGGCTTCCTCGGCTCGCTTCCCCTGGACACCCGACCGAAGTCGAGACCAATCACCCCCTGTGCAGTTGTGCAGTCAGGGTAACGGCTCCGTCCAGCCGGTTGTTCCCCCGGCGCGACGACGCGGCGGCCGTCCGGCACGATGCCCGCATGACGGGGGCCGGCCGGACGACGACGCCGATGCGGATCGCGATGTGGTCCGGGCCGCGCACCCTGTCGACGGCGACGATGCGCGCCTGGGAGAACCGCCCCGACACCGCCGTCGTCGACGAGCCGCTGTACGCGTACTACCTGGCCACGACCGGGCTGGACCACCCGGGCCGCGACGAGGTGATCGCCAGCCAACCGACGGACTGGCGCACCGTCGTCCGCGCGCTGACCGAGGACGACCTGCCCGACGGCGCCACGATCTCCTACCAGAAGCACATGACCCACCACGTGCTGCCGGAGGTCGACCTCGACGCCTTCGCCGGGCTCCGGCACGCCTTCCTGATCCGCGACCCGCGCCGGCTGCTCGCCTCCTACGCCCGGGTGCGCGAGCGACCGACCCTGGCCGACCTCGGCCTCGCCCAGCAGGTCGCGCTGCACCGCCGCTTCGGCGGCCCCGTCGTGGACTCCGACGACCTGCTGCGCGATCCGCGCGGCGTGCTGACCACCCTGTGCTCGGCGCTGGGCGTCCCGTTCGACGAGCGCATGCTCTCGTGGCCGCCCGGCCGCCGGGACACCGACGGGGTGTGGGCGCCGCACTGGTACGCGAGCGTGGAGGCCTCCACCGGCTTCGGCCCGTACCGCGACGCGCCCCTGGAGCTGCCCGGGTCGCTGGCCGCGCTCGCCGCCGAGTGCCTCCCTTTCTACGACGAGCTGGCCGACACCCGGCTGAGGAGCTGACCCGTGCTGCAGCAGTTCGACGAGCGCAACCGCGACCTGGTGGTCAACGTGAACGGCCGGCTGGCCCACCGCGACGAGGCCGGCGTCAGCCCGTTCGACTCCGTCGTCCAGGGCGGGGACGCGGTGTGGGAGGGGCTGCGGCTCTACCGTGGCCGGATCTTCGCCCTCGAGGAGCACCTGGCCCGGCTCCGCCGCTCGGCGCAGGCCCTGGCGTTCACCGAGATCCCCGACGACGCGGCGATCGTCGAGCAGATCCGCCGCACGCTGGCCGCCAACGGCATGACCGACGGCGTGCACATCCGGCTCACCCTGACCCGCGGCGTGAAGGTGACCAGCGGCATGGACCCGCGGCTCAACCAGAGCGGCCCGACGCTGATCGTGCTGGCCGAGCACAAGCCGCCCGTCTACGACACCGGCGGCATCACGCTGGTCACCTCCAGCGTGCGCCGCCCCACCCCCGACGTGCTCGACCCGAAGATCCACCACAACAACCTGCTCACCTCGATCCTGGCCAAGATCGAGGCCAACGTCGCCGGCGCCGACGACGCGCTGATGCTCGACGCCCGCGGCTTCGTCGCCGAGACCAACGCGACGCACGTCTTCTCCGTCGCCGGCGGGGTGCTGCGCACGCCGACGACCGCAGCGTGCCCGGAGGGCATCACCCGCGCCGCCGTGCTGCGCCTGGCCGCCGCGCTGGGCATCCCGTCCGAGGTCGGCGACTTCTCGACGACCCAGCTGTACGCCGCCGACGAGGTGTTCGTGACCGGAACGATGGGCGAGCTCACGCCCGTGCTCGCCGTCGACGGGCGGCGCATCGGCAGCGGTGAGCCCGGCCCGCTGACCCGGCGGCTGTCGGTCGCCTACGGGGAGCTGACGGCCTCGTCGGGCACCCCGGTGACCTGAAGCACGGCGGCCCCGCTGCAGGGTCCCGCCACGAGCCTGCGAGTGGTGGGGGGCAGCGGGGTCCTCAGATCCAGTCGCGGCGCTTGAAGACCAGGTACAGCGTCAGGCTCACCCCCACCATGAGCAGCAGCGCGAACGGGTAGCCCCACACCTCGTCGAGCTCGGGCATGTGGTCGAAGTTCATGCCGTAGACGCCGCCGACGAGGCTCGGCGCGAAGAGGATGGCCGCCCAGGCCGAGATCTTCTTGACCTCCTCGCCCTGGGCGATCGAGGTCTCGGTGAGCTCGCGGATCTCCTCGTTCTGCCGCTGCGCCACCAGCGTCGCGTTCACCGTGAGGATGTCGCGCAGCTGCAGCCGGAAACCCTCCACCCGCTCGTTGACCTGGATGACGTGGTCGGCCACGTCGCGCAGGTAGCCGCGCAGCTCCTCGTCGACGCCGTACTTGTCGAACCCGGCGGTGAGCGCGGCGATGATGCCGGTGAGCGGCTGCGCGGCCCGTTGGAACTCCAGCACCTCCTGCGACAGCTCGTAGATGCGCCGCGAGACGCCCGGGTCGCCCCCGAACACCTGCGTCTCGATCTCGTCGATGTCGTTGGCCAGCCCGTCGACCACCGGCCGGTACCCGTCGACGACGGCGTCCAGCGTCGCGTAGAGCACCGCCTCGCTCCCGCGGGACAGCAGCTCCGGGTCGCTCTCCAGCCGGCGCCGCACCCGCGAGAGGTCGGGCGACTCGCTGTGCCGCACGGTGATCGCGAAGTCCGGCCCGAGGAACAGGTGCAGCTCGCCGAACTCGACCTCCTCGGCCGCGTCCAGGTACCGCGCGGCCTTGAGGACGACGAACAGCGTGCCGCCGTAGCGCTCGAACTTCGGCCGCTGGTGGGCCTTGATCGCGTCCTCGACCGCCAGCTCCGGCAGGTCGAAGAGCTCCGCGAGAGCCCCGAGCTCCTTCGGGCCCGGGCGGTACAGCCCCAGCCAGGCCAGCCGCCCCTCCCCGTGGAGGAGCTCCTCGCGGCTCTCGGCCGGCGACTCCGGCGTCGCCACCCGACGGCCCTCGGAGTACACGGCGTTGTCCACGACGCGCGAGTGCGGGGCGGAACCGTCGGTCAGGGTGGCGGACGCCGTGGCACCGTTCGGCGTCAGCACGGGCGCCGGCCGGGGTGGGCGGCGGCCCAGCGTCGTCAGGGCGGTCAGCGGCGCGAGGCGGCGCTCGGTCATGGCGGGCTCCCGGGGCGGGGGACGGCGAGGACGACAGGTGCTCGCGCAAGCGGCGAGGCGCTGGACGGCCACCCTCCAGGGGCCCGCGGCGAGCCTGCGAGGCGTGGGGGGAAGGGTGGTCCTTCTAGTGGGGATCGGTACTGGGAGGTTCGCTGCGCACGACGTCCCCCTCCCGGGTCCGGGCGTCCCCGCCCACGTGTCCTCGGCCGTCGACCATCGTCCCACGCCGACCGGCGGGAGCCGGACGTGCGATCGCCCACACGGGTGAGGGAGCGGCTCCCGTCGTCAGCCCGCGACGCCGAGCACCAGGTCGACCAGCAGCGGGAGCAGCAGCACGATGAGGATCGCGCCGAGGACGTCGAAGGAGACACCCGACCGGATCATCTTGGTGATCGGCACGACCCCGGAGCCGTAGACGATGGCGTTCTGCGGCGTCGACACCGGGAGCATGAACCCGAACGAGGCCGCGAAGGTCGCCGCCAGCGCCGGCACGAACGGGTTGATCCCGGCGGCGACGGCCACCGGGATGATGATCGGCACGACGACGGCGGCCGACGCCGTGTTCGACGTCGTCTCGCTGATGATGATCGCCAGGATGACCGCGAAGACCGTGATGGCGATCGTGCTGGTGAGGCCGAGACCGTCGGCGGATGCCTGCCCGATCGTCTCGGCCAGCCCGGTGTCGGCCAGCAGCGAGCCGAAGATGATGCCGGTGCCGAACAGCAGCACCGTGCCCCAGTCGATCGTGGCGGCGTCGCTCCAGTTCAGGGTGAACTCCCGGCGCTTCCAGTCCGTCGGCAGCAGGAACAGCAGCGAGGCGCCGAGGACGGCGACGATCCCCTCGTCGAGGCGGTCGCCGAGGGTGGCGTAGAGGTCGGACTCCGTGCCGGCGGTCAGCGCGATGACGCCGGGGAAGATCCACAGCGCCACGGTGACGCCGAAGGCGATGAGGGTGTTGCGCTCGGCGCGGGAGAAGGAGCCGAGCTCCGACCGCTCCTTCTGCACGTACTCGTGCACGCCCTCGATCCGCCTGATCTCCGGCTTGTTGATCAGCAGCAGGACGAGGACGAGCGCGACGAACATGAGCGCGCAGATCGGCAGCGCCATGATCATCCAGTCGAGGAAGCCGATCCGCTCGCCGGTGGCCTCCTCGATCAGCCCGCGGCCGATCAGGTTCGGCGGGCTGCCGACCGGGGTGAGCAGACCGCCGACGCCGGCGCCGTAGGCGAGCATCAGCATCAGCGCGACGCCGACCCGCAGGCGCAGCGGGTCGAAGTCGGGCTTCACCAGCTCCTTGTCCTGCAGCAGCTTGGCGATCACCGACAGGATGCCGATCGCGGTGGGCAGCAGCATGGCCACGGTCGCCGTGTTGGACACGAACGCCGACAGCACCGCGGTGATGAAGCCGAAGGCGATGATCACGCGCGCGGTCGAGGCGCCGACCCACTTCAGCGACAGGATGAACATCGCGAACCGCCGCGCGACCCCGTGCTTGAGCATGGCCGCGGCGAGGATGAACGCGCCGATGAAGGTGAAGACCGTCGTCGACCCGAACGGTGCCAGCGCGTCGTCGGCCGGTACCACCCCGAGCACGGCGATCGCCCCGACGCCGATGAGACCGCCGATGGGGATGGGGACCGGCTCGGTGATCCACAGGACGATGACCCCGAGCAGGACCGCTGCGAGCAGGTGCTGGTCGCGCGGGAGGTCGATCGGCACCAGCGCGAAGACGAGGGTGACCAGCGGCGCGAGGAAGAGGCCGATGGTGCGGCGGCCCTTCTCGAACCGCTCCTCGGCGGGGCTGAGCTGCTGCTCGCCCAGGCTGCGGTAGGTGGCGCTCCCGCGGAACGCGGCGTCGACGTCGGTCCGCTTCCAGCCGGGACCCCCGTGGGCGGTCGACTGGACTCCACCCTGCTCGCGCTCGGTCGCGGTCATGGCGCCTCCCTCGGACCGGGATCCGGCATGACCCTAGGCCGGGGTCCGCCGCTCAGCGACCTGGAGAAC
The DNA here is from genome assembly GCF_054050775.1 of Blastococcus sp. SYSU DS0533. NCBI lineage: Bacteria > Bacillati > Actinomycetota > Actinomycetes > Geodermatophilales > Geodermatophilaceae > Blastococcus > Blastococcus sp. SYSU DS0533. The sequence goes on from NZ_JBJGZZ010000012.1 coordinate 96,831, forward strand.
GCGCGACCTCGGAAAGGGTGACGAGCGGGGGCCCGGGACGCCCGGTCAGCGGCCGAAGATGCCCTGGCCGAAGGCCCCGTTCGCGGTGATCACGCGCGACAGCCCCTTGCCGAGCTCGACCACCCGCGCGGTCCTTCCCGCGCCCAGCTGCAGCCACGGGTCGGCGGCGAGCGCGTCGGTCTGCACCTCGATGCGGGCGCGCAGCTCCTCGCCTTCCTCGGTGAGGCCGGCGTCGTCGAGCAGGCCGCGCTCGGCCAGCGCGGCGCACGCGGCGTCCCACTGCTCGTCGCTCCACCCACGGGTCGCCTTGGCCGCGGGCACGGTGAACCCGCGGCCGGTCGCGCAGTGGGTGATCAGCGCCTCCAGCCCGGTCAGCCCGGCGTGCACCAGGACGGCGACGTGCCCGTCCCCGCGGTGCTCGCGCAGCAGCGTGGCGCCGTGCCACAGCGCCAGCAGCGGCTCCTCGGGCCACGGCAGGTCCGCGTGACCGGCGAACAGCGGGCGGCCCTCCGCGCTGAGGTCCGCGCACGCCTCGCGCAGCAGCCCGGCGAGCTCGGCCACCTCGGGCGAGCCGGCGACGTCCTCGCCGAGCAGGCGGGTGAGCGAGGCGCGCGCGGCGTCCAGCCGCGCGGTGAGCACCTGCTCGGGCGTCGCCAGCGTCCAGGCGCGCGGGATCATGTGCGCGACCAGCGAGGGGGCGAAGTTGTAGAAGGTCGCGGTCACCACGCCGGCGCCGACGGCGCCCATGGCGGCCGCCCGGCCGGCGAAGTAGACCATCCGCCCCCTGCGCAGGCCCAGGGCGCCGAGGTGCTCGTCCTGCTCCGGCGCGAAGTACAGCTGCGAGTGCAGCGGGTCGATCGCGCGGTGGGCACGGCCGACGAGGGCGGGGTCGAAGGCGGGCTCGGGCTGCGCGGCGCTGACCATGGGCGCACCCTAGCCAGCGGCCACCGGCGGGAGTGACAGCGACCACGCGACGCGGGTCCGCACGGTGTCGAACCCCAGGCTCTCGTAGAGCCGCAGCGCCCCGGTGACGTTGTCGCTGTCGACGTCCAGGGCGGCCACGCGGCAGTCCTGGGCCGCGGCCGCCCGCAGACTGCCGCCGATCATCGCCGATGCCAGGCCGCGGCCGCGGGCCCCGGGCAGCACGCCGATGTGGCCGAGCACCACCTCCCGGTAGCCGCGCGCCCGGGTGTCGGCCTCGTACACGTAGCCGAGGACGTAGCCCGCGACGGCGCCGTCGGCGACCGCCAGCACGGAGAGGTCGGGGCGGAAGGCGCGGCTGCCGGTGAACAGCCGCTGCCACGACTCGGGGTCGCGCTCGCTGGAGCCGTGGTGCTCGGTGAACGCCACGTTGTGCGCGCGCCGCACCTCGTCGTCGCGGTCCCAGGAGAAGGGGACGACCTGCACGCCCGGGACCGCGCGCACCTCCGGCAGGTCGGTCAGCCGGCGCTCCATGGTGCGGTACCACCGCTCCGCGGTGAAGCCGTGCCGCTCGACCAGCCGCTCGAGGTCCGGCTGGGTGCCGGAGACGCCGACGACCAGGAGCCCCTCCACCTCCGGGTGCCGCTCGGCGTGCACCTCCGCGCCGCGGGCCAGCTCCCAGCCCAGGAGCGCCGTCCCGATGCCGCGGCCGCGCCGGTCGGGGTGCACCCGGCCGTCGAGGTGGATGCGGTAGGCGCCGCGGAAGGTGGGGCTCGCGGAGACGACCGCGTAGGCGGCGAGCGCGCCGTCCGCGTGGGTGACGGCGACCCCGTCGCGGGCGGGGTCGACCTCCCAGCCGGTCCACTCCTCGGCGACGTCGTCGGCGTCGGGGAACTCGCCGGTGTCGTCGAGCGCCTCCGCCGCGACCAGGAGCTGGGCGACCGCGGGGGCGTCGTCGGAGCGGAGCGGGCGGACGGTCAGGCCGTCGGGGGCGGCAGGCAGGGCGGGCACGGGTGCAGAGGGTAGGGAGCCCGCCGGTGCGGGGCGAGCGGTTTTTACAGCCGCACGAACAGGCAGAACGGGTGGCCGGCGGGGTCGGTGAAGACGCGGACGTCCTCGTGGGCGTCGGTGTGCCCGCCGACCCGGCGAGCGCCGGCCTCCTCCGCTACCGCCGTGGCGGCGTCGAGGTCGTCGACCTGCAGGTCCAGGTGCAGCTGCATCTGCTGGGCGCCCGGCTCCGGCGGCCACACCGGCGGCACGTGGTCCTCCTCGAGCTGGAAGGACAGCCCCGGGCCGCCGTCCTCGGGCCGCAGCGTCGTCCACTGGGGGTCGTCGTCGCGGACCGGCCAGCCGAGCAGGCGCTGGTAGAAGCGGGCCAGCCCCTGCGGATCCGGGGTGCCGAGGACGGTCGCGGTCAGCCGGGCGGTCGGGGTCACCCCTCGATCGTGAACAGCCGGGCGCCGTTGCGCCACAGCACCGCGCGGAGCCACTCCACCCCCAGCCCCAGCCGGTGCAGCGCGGCGAGCTGGTGGGCGTAGGGGTACGGGATCGACGGGAAGTCGCTGCCGAGGAGCACCTTGTCGCGCAGCGCCGCCAGCCGCGGCAGGTCCGCGCGGTCGAAGGGCATCAGCCGCTCGGTGAAGTCGGTGGCGAACATCGTGGTGTCCAGGTGCACCCGCTCGTACCGCTCGGCGAGAGCGAGGAATTCCCGGTACTCGGGCATGCCCAGGTGAGCGATGACCAGCTGGAGCCGCGGGAACCGCTCCAGCAGCCCGCTCATCGGCGCGGGGCCGGTGTGCTCCCCGGCCAGCGGCCCGGAGCCGCAGTGGATGACCACCGGCGTGCCGGTCTCCTCCAGCCGCGCCCAGACGTCGTCGAGCAGCCGGTCCCGCGGGTCGAAGGCGCCGACCTGCACGTGCACCTTGAAGACCCGGGCGCCCCGGTCGAGCGCCTCGGACACGTAGCCCGCGACGCCCGGCTCGGGGTAGAAGGTGGCCGACTGCAGCACCTGCGGGCGCCCCGCGGCGAACCCGGCCGACCACTCGTTGAGCCAGGCGGCCATGCCGGGCTTGTGCGGGTAGGGCAGCGTCGGGAACGCGCGGACCCCCAGCCGGTCCAGGACGGCGAGCCGCTCCTCCTCGGGCAGCCGGTAGGCCACCGGCCACTCCGCCCCGTAGTGGGTGCCGGCCGCCTCGAAGTACCGCCACACCTTCGCCTGCACCCGCTCGGGCAGGACGTGGACGTGCACGTCGACCAGCCCGGGCACGCCCAGCTCCCTCCAGTACCGCGGGACGTCGCCGTCGTCGGCCGGTGGCTGGAGCGCCATCAGAGGGTGACGACGACCTTGCCGCGCACGTGCCCGCCGGCGACGAGGTCCTGGGCCTGCGCGGTCTGCTCCAGCGGGAAGGCCTTGGCGACGGCGACCCGCAGCTGCCCGGCGTCGGCCATGCGACCGAGCTCCTCCAGGTCGTGCCGCTCCGGGCGCACGAACACGTACCGCCCGCCCATCCCGTTCACCGAGGGGTCCACGACGCTGGCGACCCGGGAGACGTCGCGCACCTGCTGCGGGGCGTCGGCCAGCGTGTCCCCGCCGTTGAGGTCGAGGACGGCGTCGACGGGCTCGGAGAGCTGCTCGCTGATCGGCCCGGCGGAGTAGTCCAGCACCTCGGCGCAGCCGGCCTCGGTGAGGAAGCCGTGGTTGCGGGGGCTCGCGGTGCCGATGACGTGCGCGCCGAGGGCGACGGCGATCTGCACGGCGAAGAAGCCCACGCCGCCGGCGGCCCGGTGCACCAGCACCCGGTCGCCCTCGCCGACGGCCAGCGCCTCGGTGAGCGCCTGGTAGGCGGTCAGCCCGGCCAGCGGCAGCCCCCCGGCCTCGGTGAACGACAGCGACCCCGGCTTGTGGGCCACGCAGCGCTGCGGGGCCGGCACGAGCTCGGCCGCCGTCCCCCACTGGACGTCGTCCCGGCGCAGGTAGCCGAACACCTCGTCGCCGGGGGCGAAGTCGACGACGGCAGGGCCGACGGACTCCACGACCCCGGCGAGGTCCCAGCCCGGCACGATCGGGAAGTGGTGCGGGAAGAAGCCGGCCAGCCCGCCCTCGCGGATGCCGATGTCGACGGGGTTGACGCCCGCGGCGCGGGTGCGCACGAGCACCGTGTCGGGCCCGACGGGCGGCTCGGGCAGGTCGTCCCGCAGCTGCAGCACGTCGACCCCGCCGAACCGGTCGTAGGCGATACCTCTCATGGGCTCACCGTAAGCGGGGCCGCTCAGCGTCGCCGCGTGCCCGTCCCGCGACGCCGCTGACCGGCCGGCCACTCGACCACCCAGCGCTCCCCGACCGGCAGCGCCGCCCACCGGCGGGTCGCCTCCCGCACGGCCCCGACGGCGGCCTCGACCCGCTCGCGCGGGACCCCCGCCGCCGCGACGTGCGCGGGCAGCACCTGCTCGCCCCGGGCCAGCCGGCCGACGACGTCCGCGACGGTCTCCGCGCGCTGCACGGCATCGGTCCGCTCCCGCTTCAGCCGGTGGGACCGCTCGGTGGCGTGCGGGGGCCGGCGGCCGGACACGTGCCGCATGCTGCCCCACACCACGCCGTCGGCGACGCAGCCCCAGACGCCGTCGTGCAGCGGCAGCGCCGTCTCGACCACGGCGTGCACGAGGTCGTGCGGCAGGTCGGCGCCGCCCCCGGCGCCCCGCATGGCGAAGACGACGCCGTCGTCCCGCTCGACCAGCGTCTCGACCGGCCGGCGGTCGGCCATCCGCTCGAACGTCATCCGCACGGCCCGAGTGTCACCGGGCGCTCAACCGGTTTTCAGCGACGGCCCTTCACGTAGCGGCCGAACGCCTTCTGGATCTCCCGGCGGGAGTCGCGCTCGGCGAGGTCGTGCCGCTTGTCGTAGGACTTCTTGCCCTTGGCGAGGGCGAGGGTGGCCTTGACCTTGCCGTCCTTGAAGTAGAGGTCCAGCGGCACCAGCGTCAGGCCGCCCTCGCGGGTCTTGCCCATCAGCTTGTCGATCTCCTCGCGGTGCATGAGCACCTTGCGTTTGCGGCGGGGCGCGTGGTTGGTCCAGGTGCCCTGCACGTACTCCGGGATGTGCACGTGCTGCAGCCACACCTCGCCGTCGTCGATCGAGGCGAACCCGTCGACGAGCGAGGCACGGCCGGCCCGCAGGCTCTTCACCTCGGTGCCGGTGAGCACCAGGCCCACCTCGTAGGTGTCGAGGATCGAGTAGTCGTGCCGCGCCTTCTTGTTCTGGGCGATGAACTTGCGCCCTTGCTCCCGCGGCATGCCCCCAGGTTACTGCGGCCGTCGATCCCGCCCGGCCGGTCCGCCGCACCCCAGCCTCGCCCCGCCGCGCGAACCATGCGAACTCGTGTCCATCCGCGCCCGATCACCACGAGGTCGCATGGCTCGGCGACGGCGCACGGCCCCGCGAACACGACGACGCCCCTCCCGCGCCGGTGGGCCGGGCGGGAGGGGCGTCGCGGAGCGGCGGAGCCGGTTACAGGCGGACGTAGAGCCGCAGCGTCACGTAGGCGGCGATGCCGGCCAGGGCGACGCCGACCCCGGAGACGATCACGCTGTTGGTGATGATCGCGTCCCACTCGACCTGCGGGATGATCCCGGCCCGGATCGGCCCGGACAGGGTGCGGTCGATGAAGAGGACCTTGGTCAGGATCAGGCCACCCGCGGCGAGCAGACCACCGATGAGCCCGGCGATCGCCGCCTCGAGGATGAACGGCAGCTGGGTGTACCAGCGCGAGGCGCCGACCAGCCGCATGATGTTCGTCTCGTTGCGACGGTTGAACGCCGCGAGCTGGATGGTGTTGGAGATCAGCAGCAGGGCCGCGAGCGCCTGCACCACCGCGACGGCGATGGTGGCGTTGCGGGCGCCGTTGAGCAGGCTGAACAGCCGGTCGAGGAACTCGCCCTCGTCACGCACCTGGTCGACGCCGTTCTCGCCGCTGGGGAACTGCGCGGCGATGACCTCGTACCGCTCCGGGTTGACCAGCTCCACGCGGAAGCTCTCCGGCAACGCGTCCGGCGGGGTGTTGGCGACCAGCTCGGGCTGCTGGGCGAACTGCTGCTGGAAGCGCTCGTAGGCCTCCTCGCGCGACTCGTAGAGGAAGCTCGCGACCTCCTCGGAGGACTCGAGCTGCCCCTGGATCGCCTGCCGCTGCTCGTCGGTGACGTCGTCGGCCAGGAAGATGGAGACCTGCACCTTGTCGTAGTAGATCTCCTTCATCTCGGAGATCATCCCGGCGATGAGCAGGCCGGTGCCCATGAGCCCGAGCGAGATGGCCGTGGTCAAAATCATCGCGACCGTCATGGTCAGGTTGCGACGAAGCCCGGTGGCGACCTCGGAGAGCACGAAGTTGACGCGCATGGATTTCCTGTCGTGGAGTGCGTTCGGACGCGGTCGGCGGTGGTTCGGCGGGCGCTGCTAGCGGCCCACGCCGTAGACACCGCGCGACTGGTCGCGGGTGAGGACTCCCCCGTTGAGCTCGATGACGCGGCGCCGCATGGAGTCGACGATGTGGTAGTCGTGCGTCGCCATGAGCACCGTGGTGCCCGTCCGGTTGATCCGCTCGAGCAGCAGCATGATGCCCTCGCTGGTCTCCGGGTCGAGGTTGCCGGTCGGCTCGTCGGCCAGGAGCACCAGAGGCCGGTTGACGAACGCGCGGGCGATCGCGACCCGCTGCTGCTCACCACCGGAGAGTTCGCCGGGCAGCCGGTTGGCCTTGCCCTCGAGGCCGACCATCTCCAGCACCTCGGGCACGACCCGCTTGATCGTGCGGTGCGGCTTGTTGATGACCTCGAGCGCGAACGCGACGTTCTGCGCCACCGTGCGGTTGCGCAGCAGGCGGAAGTCCTGGAAGACGCAGCCCATGGTCCGGCGCAGCTTGGGCACCTTCCACTTGCTGAGCGTGTTCAGCGTCTGACCGTTGACCGTGATCGTGCCCGACGTCGGGTCCTCCTCCTTCAGCAGCAGCCGCAGGAAGGTCGACTTGCCCGACCCCGACGAGCCGATGAGGAAGACGAACTCGCCCTTCTCGATCTCCGTGGAGACGTCGTCGAGGGCAGGCCGGCCGCTGGCCGGGTACAGCTTGGTGACGTGTTGCAGTTCGATCACGAGGCGCCACGGTACCTGCCCCGCGCCCCAGGATGGGCCGTTCCGGGGGGAACGCGCGCAACGCGTTGTCGTGCCCGTCCCGCTGGCCTCGCAAAACCCGCCAGCTGCCAGTTTCCTGTGACGGGGATGACGGCTCGGGGCGGGTCGCGGCGTGCGCCGGCGCGGGAGGGCGGCCCGGGTCAGGCGGCGGTGGCCTCCTGCTGGCGGCGCCACCGGATGCCGGCCTCGATGAACGCGTCGATGTCGCCGTCGAGCACCGCGGTCGTGTTGCCGGTCTCCTGCTCGGTGCGCAGGTCCTTGACCATCTGGTACGGGTGCAGCACGTAGGAGCGCATCTGGTTGCCCCAGCTGCTGCCCTCCCCCTTGAGGGCGTCCATCTCCGCCTTCTGCTCCTGCTGGCGGACCACCAGCAGCCGGGCCTGGAGCACCCGCAGCGCCGCCGCGCGGTTCTGGATCTGCGACTTCTCGTTCTGGCAGGAGACGACGATGCCGGTGGGGATGTGCGTCATCCGGACGGCGGAGTCGGTGGTGTTGACGCTCTGCCCACCGGGACCCGACGAGCGGAAGACGTCGACCCGGATCTCGTTCTCCGGGATCTCGACGTGGTCGGTCTGCTCGACGACGGGCAGCACCTCGACGCCGGCGAACGACGTCTGCCGGCGACCCTGGTTGTCGAACGGCGAGATACGCACCAGCCGGTGGGTGCCCTGCTCGACCGAGAGGGTGCCGTAGGCGTAGGGCACCTTGACCGAGAAGGTGGCCGACTTGATGCCGGCCTCCTCCGCGTAGCTGATGTCCAGAACCTCGGTGGGGTACTTGTGGCGCTCGGCCCAGCGCAGGTACATGCGCATGAGCATCTCGGCGAAGTCGGCGGCGTCGACACCCCCGGCCTCGGACCGGATCGTCACCAGGGCCTCCCGGGAGTCGTACTCACCGGAGAGCAGCGTGCGCACCTCGAGCTCGTCGATCGCCTTGCGGAGGCTGGCCAGCTCCTGCTCGGCCTCGGCGGCGGTCGCCTCGTCGCCCTCCTCGGCGGCCATCTCGTGCAGCAGCCCGACGTCCTCGAGGCGGCCGCGCAGCTCCTCGACCCGGCGCAGGTCGCCCTGCATGTAGGAGAGCTTGGAGGTGAGCGCCTGCGCGGCCTCGACGTCGTCCCAGAGGTCCGGCGCGGCGGCCTGCTGCTCGAGCTCGGCCACCTCGCGGCGGAGTCGGTCGACGTCGAGGACGGCCTCGATCGACTTCAGGGTCGTGTCGAGTTCGTCCAGGACGACGGAGAAGTCAGCGGCCACGTCGACCCAGGGTAGTGCGCCCCGGCCGCGGGTAGGCAGGCGTGCCATGACGGAGCCCGAACGGCACCGCTCGCGGGAGGACTACGCGCGCGGCCTGCCCGACCACCACGACCCCACGGCCGGCTTCGGCGGGGCACCGCCGGCCCGGTCGGCCCTCACCCTGCGCGCGGTGCTGGCCGGCTTCGGCCTGGTCTTCTGCCTGCTGGCCGGGCTGGGCTGGCTCGCCGTCGAGGACCTGCCCACCTGGCCCGGCGTCGTCCTGCTCGTGCTCGCCGCCGTCGCGGCCGTCGACCTGGTGGTGGTGCTGCGCCGCAAGGCGCGCGGCGAGCCGGGGGGGGGGGGGGGGGGGGGGGGGGGGGGCGCGCGCCCCCGGGCCCCCCCCCCCCCCCCGCCCCCCACCCCGCCCCCCCCCCCCCCCCCACCCCCCCCCCCACAAACCCCCCGAGCGCCGGGGGG
>NZ_JBJGZZ010000013.1:0-99535 GCF_054050775.1 Blastococcus sp. SYSU DS0533
CGCCCCGCACACCCCCGTCGCCGTCGTCACCGACGGCTCCACCCCCACCCAGCGCACCCTGCGCACCACCCTCGCCGACCTCCCCGCCACCCTCGCCCAGCACACCGTCCGCCCCCCGGCCGTCTGGCTCGTCGGCGAGGTGGTCGAGCTCACGTCAGTCGGGTGAGGGCGTGTCGCGGCGTGCCGGTGACAGTGGGTGCACGAGCACGAGGCGGACCGCGACGGTTCCGGGCGAAGTTGTCCGCAGGCATGGTGGAGCCGGGCATCGCCCCCTAGCGTGGGCCCGTCCGGACGGACCCGTCCGTCGCTCTACCGGCGACAGTCGCCCGGACGCCGCCGAACCACCCGCCGGATCCGTCCGGCACCGGACCGGGGAACCACACGCACCACCGGGGTGAAGCGGCCGACCGTCCCGCAGGGGCCGGCGGCCGCCGGGCGCCTTCCCGCCCGAACCCGTCAGCTAACCCGGTAGGCGGCCGTGGAAGAAAGGACCACCCGCCGAACATGGCGAGTTCGCTCAGCCCTGCCCACCGCCGCATCACCGGACGGCGGGCCCTGCTGGCCCTCGTGGCCACCGGCGCCGTCGCCCTGACGCCGCTCCCCGCCTCGGCCGAGCCGGACCCGGCCACCTCCCAGGAGGCCGCGGAGCTCATCGCCGCCCGCGCGCACGACCTCGAGGTGCTCACCGAGCGGTTCAACGAGACCCGGGAGCAGCTTGCGGCGACGCAGGCGTCCGCCGATGCGGCCGCCGAGGAGCTCGCCGCCGCGCAGGCGGCGCTGGCCGAGGCGCAGGACCGGGTCCGCACCGTGGCCCGCAGCGCGTACACCGGTGAGGGGCTCGGCACGCTGGAGGCCGTGCTGACCAGCGAGTCGGCCGGCGACCTGGTGGACCGGGTCGGGCTGCTCGACACCATCGCCGCGCACAACAACGGCGTGCTCGGCGAGGCCGAGAGCGCCGGCGAGGACGCCGAGCGGGCGCGGGTCGCCGCCGAGGAGGCCACCGCCGAGGCGCAGGCCCAGGTCGACCGCGTCGAGGCCCAGCGGGCCCGGCTCGACGAGCAGATCGCCTCCTACCAGCGGCAGTACGAGCGGCTGTCCGCCGAGGAGCAGCGCGCCTCGCGCGCCGCCGCCGAGCGGCACGCGGCCGAGGAGGCGGCAGCCGCGCATGCCGCCGAGGCCGAGGCGGCGCAGGCCGCCGGAGCGGCACCCGCCCCGCAGGCCGCTCCCGCCCCGGCGCCCGCCGCTGCGGCGCCCGCGCCGGCGCCGTCCGCTCCCCCGCCGCCCCCGGCACCGTCCGGTGGGAGCGCGGCGGCGCAGACCGCGGTGAGCACCGCCATGGCCCAGATCGGCGACCCCTACGTGTGGGCGGCCGCCGGGCCGAACGCCTTCGACTGCTCGGGCCTCGTGCAGTACGCCTACGCGGCTGCCGGAATCAGCCTGCCGCACTCCAGCCGGATGCAGTCGACCATGGGCACCCCGGTCTCCCGGTCCGCCCTGCAGCCCGGTGACCTGGTGTTCTTCTACAGCCCGGTCAGCCACGTCGGCATCTACATCGGCAACGGCCAGATGGTGCACGCCTCCACCTACGGCGTGCCGGTGAAGGTCGCGTCGGTGGACTCCATGGGCGGTTACAACAGCGCCCGCCGCATCGCCTAGCCACTTCCCGGCGCGCGGGCGGTCCGGCCGCCGCGCGCCGGGACCTCGGCGGCGGCGGCGCGGGCCGCGCGTGGGACCATCGCCTCTCGTGCGGGTCGGGACGGGGGGCGGGCTGCCCCGCGAGGTCAGGGTCCTGGCGGTCATCGCCTTCGTCGTCGCCCTCGGTTTCGGGATCGTCGCGCCGGCGATCCCGCTGTTCGCCCGCTCCTTCGGCGTGGGGACCACCGCCGTCGGGCTGGCGGTCAGCGCCTTCGCGTTCTTCCGCTTCGTCTCCGCCTTCAGCGGCGGCACCCTCGTCGAGCGGTTCGGCGAACGGCTCGTGCTCGCCTCCGGCCTGGTGATCGTCGCCGTCACCACCGGGCTCGCCGGGCTCGCCGGGTCCTTCCCGCTCTTCCTCGGGCTCCGCGCCGCCGGCGGCATCGGCAGCGCCATGTTCACCGTGGCCGCGCTGTCGCTGCTGCTGCGGGTCGCCCCGCCGTCGCACCGCGGCCGGGCCGCCGCCACCTGGCAGGGCGGCTTCATCCTGGGCGGCATCGCCGGACCCGCCGCCGGTGGGCTGCTGGCGGAGCTCTCCCCGCGGCTGCCGTTCTTCCTCTACGCCGGCTTCCTGCTCGTCGCCGGCGGGGTCGGCATCGCGCTGCTGCGCACCGCCGAGGCCGATCCGGCCGCGCCCGCGGCGGCCGACGTCGCCGGCCCCGACCTCGACGCCGGCACCGTCCGGCTGGGCAGCGCCCTGCGCTCCCGGGTCTACCTGGCCGCGCTGGTGGCCAACTTCGGCGTCGGCTGGGTGCTGTTCGGCGTCCGCAACTCCCTCGTGCCGCTCTACGTCACCGAGGAGCTGGGGCGCACGGTGGCCTGGGCCGGCGCGGGCCTGCTCGCCGGTTCGCTGGCCCAGGCGCTCGGTCTGCTCCGCTCGGGCCGGCTGGTCGACGCCTGGGGACGGCGGCCCTCGCTCGTCCTCGGCGCGGCGCTGGCGACGGCGGCCATGGCGGTGCTCGTCCTGCCGCCCGCGATCTGGGCCTTTCTCCTGTCCATGGCGGTCTTCGGGCTCGGCGCCTCGCTGCTGGCGAGCGCTCCGGCGGCGCTGGTCGGTGACCTCAGCGGCGGCCGGGGCGGCCGCGTCGTCGCCGTGTTCCAGATGTCGGCCGACCTCGGCGCCATCGCCGGCCCCCTCGTCGCCGGCTGGCTCACCGACGTGGCCGGCTTCCAGGTGGCGTTCGGCGTGAGCACCGCCGTCCTGGCCGCCGGCCTCGTCGGCGGGCTGGCGATCCCCCGGGCGGCGCCCGCCCCGGCACCGGCCGCGGCACGCGCCGCCTGACCGGGTCCGGACCTCAGCGGCTCCGGTACAGCCGCGTCGTGATCGGCAGGAACACCAGCGCCAGCGCCGCGGCCACCGCGAGCGAGACGAGGACGGCCGGCACGTCGGGCTCCCCGGCCATGAGCGACCGCGACGCCGTGGCCAGGATCGAGATGGGGTTGACGTCGACGAACGCCTGCAGCGGCCCGGGCAGGGTGGCCGGGTCGACGAAGACGTTGGAGAGGAACGTCAGCGGGAAGATGCCCATGAAGCCGGCGTTCATGACCGCGTTGGGGCTGCGCAGGAGCAGGCCGAGCACCGAGAACGCCCAGGACAGCCCGAACGAGAAGACGACCACGAGGGCGAGCGCCGCCACGGCCCCCGACATCCCCGCGTCGGGCCGGTACCCCAGGAGCACGCCCACCACGATGATCACCGTGCCCGCCACGACGTACCGGACGCTGTCGCCCAGCAGCGACCCCAGCAGCGGCGCCGGGCGCCAGATCGGCAGCGAGCGGAACCGGTCCACGACGCCCTTGGTCAGGTCGGTGTTGAGGGCGACGCCGGAGTAGACGGTCGTGAACAGCACCGACATGACCAGCAGGCCGGGCAGCGTGTAGTCCAGGTAGGCGCTGGTGGAGCCGGCGATCGCGCCGCCGAACAGGTACGTGAACATCAGCAGGAACATGACCGGCGTGACGGTGACGTCGAGCAGCTGCTCGGGCACGTGCTTCACCTTGAGCATGCCCCGCCAGCCGAACGTGAGCGCTGCCTGCAGGGGTCCGGGTCGGGGCGGCCGCGCCGTGCCGGCGATCGCCCGCCGCACCGCCGCGGTGTCGGCGTCGGTGGTCACGGTGGTCATGACGTCTGCTCCTCGAGGGTCGGTGCGGGTCCGGGCGGCTCCTCCGCGCCGCGCCCGGTGAGCGCCAGGAAGACCTCGTCCAGGCTGGGCTGGTCGAGCGAGAAGTGGGCGAGGCCGATGCCCGTCCGGGCCAGCTCGGCCACCGCGGTCGCCGCCCGGGCGGGGTCGGGGCAGGTGGCCGACAGCACCGCCGGGTCCGGCTGCAGGGTGACCGGGCCGAGCGCGCGCTCCAGCACGTCCGCCGCGTCGGGCCGGCGGTCCGGGTCGAGCAGCCGGACGTGCAGCGCCCCCGTGCCCACCGAGGCCTTGAGCTGGGCCGGCGTGCCCTCGGCGATCACCCGGCCACGGTCGATCACGGCGATCCCGTCGGCGAGCTGGTCGGCCTCCTCCAGGTACTGGGTGCAGAGCAGGATCGTGGTGCCCCCGGCCACCAGCGCGCGGGCGATCTCCCACACCTGGTTGCGCGACCGCGGGTCCAGCCCGGTGGTCGGCTCGTCCAGGAACATCAGCCGCGGGGTGACGACGATGCTCGCCGCGATGTCCAGCCGGCGGCGCATGCCCCCGGAGTAGTGCTTGACCAGCTTCCCGGCGGCCGCGGCGATGCCGAAGGCCTCCAACAGCTCGTCGGCGCGGGCCCGTGCCCCCGCGCGGGACAGCCCGAGGAGCCGGCCGAGCAGCACCAGGTTCTCGCGCCCGGTCAGCTCCTCGTCGACCGAGGCCAGCTGGCCGGTCAGGCTCACCTGCGCGCGCACGGCGTCGGCCTCGGTGACGACGTCGTGGCCGAGCACCCGGGCGCTGCCCGAGTCGGGGCTGATGAGGGTGGCGAGCATCCGGATGGTCGTGGTCTTCCCCGCCCCGTTGGGGCCGAGGACGCCGTAGACGGTCCCGGCCGGCACGGCGAGGTCCAGCCCGTCCACCGCGGTCGTCGTCCCGTAGGACTTGGTCAGCGCCGTCGCCTCGACGGCCAGTGGTGCGTGCAGCGCCATGGGTACCTCACCCGGGTTCGCGTCGTGCGGTTGCCTCGTGGTGGAGACCGACTCTCCACGCCCGGCTCATCGGCGGCGAGCGAGTTTTCCCCGGCCGACCACGGGGACGGACGCAGAAACCTGCGGGCTGGTCGTGTGGCGCCGGGTGCGCCGGGGAAGGGCAGAGCGGAGCGCGCCGCGGCAGTCGCGGACCGGAGCCGGTGAGCGCTCGCCCGGACGGACGGAACGCGCCGCGAGGAGGCACGCACGGATGGACATCGCCGCGATGCGGGCCAGCTTCGCCAAGGCGGCGGCCACCGGCGACGAGGCCCCCCTGTACTTCTACTCGCACCTGTTCCTCAGCCACCCCGAGACCCGGGCGATGTTCCCCGTCTCGATGGCCCACCAGCGCGACCGGTTCTTCCACGCGCTGGGCGAGGTGGTCTCGCACGTCGACGACCTCGACGCGCTGGTGCCGATCCTCAAGCAGCTCGGCCACGACCACCGGAAGTTCGGCACCCTGCCGGCGCACTACCCCGCGGTCATGCCCAGCCTGCTCGCGACGCTGGAGCACTTCGACGACGAGTGGGACGAGCACCGCGCGAAGACCTGGACCGAGGCCTACGAGCTCGTCGCCTCCGTGATGATCCAGGGCGCCGAGGAGTCCGCCGACCAGCCGGCGACCTGGCGGGCCGAGGTGGTCGCCCACGAGCGGCGCGCGATCGACGTGGCGGTGCTGCAGCTGCGGCCCGAGGTACCGGTCAACTACCTGGCCGGGCAGTCGATGTCGCTGGAGATCGACCGCCGGCCTCGGCTGTGGCGGTACTACTCCCCCGCCAACGCGCCGCGCGAGGACGGCACGCTGGAGCTGCACGTGAAAGCGCGCCCCGGCGGTCCGGTCAGCACCGCGCTCGTGCGCAGCACCGAGGTGGGCGACCTGGTGCGCCTCGGCCCGCCGCTGGGTGACCTCACCCTCTCCGCCGACTCCGACCGCGACCTGCTGCTCGTCGCCGGCGGCATGGGCCTGGCGCCGCTGAAGGCGCTGGTCGACCAGGTGGCACGGCAGGGCCCGGCCCGCCGGGTCGACCTCTTCGTCGGTGCCCGCACCGAGGACCACCTCTACGACCGCGCGGCGATCGGGGAGCTGCAGGCCGCCCACCCGTGGCTGGACGTGACCTGGGCGGTCTCCGACGACGACCTGTCCGGGCTGGAGCACGGCGACGTCGGGGACGTCGCGCTCCGGCACGGGCCGTGGCTCAGCCGCGAGGTGTACGTCGCCGGCCCGGCACCCATGGTGGAGGCGACCGTCGAGGGTCTCCTGGGGCACGGTGTGCCGCGGGAGCGGGTGCGCAGCGAGGTGTTCGCCCCCAGCCGACCGGGGCCCAGTGCCGAGGGGAAGGTGACCGAATGACCACCACCGAGACGTCCGGGACCGGAGGGTCCGCCCGCCGGCTGACAGCCGAGCAGATCCGGGGCGCGCGCTTCACCTCCGGCACGATGCTGCACCCCGGCTACGACCAGAACGAGGTCGACCGGTTCCGGGAGATGGTGGCCGCGGAGGTGCGCACCCTCGTGGACGAGCGCGACGACCTGCACCGCCAGGTCGCCGAACTGCAGCAGCGCCTGTCGGGCGTCGTGGTGCCCGAGCCGCCCAGCGAGCAGGCGGTGAAGATCCTCGCCAGCGCGCAGCAGACGGCGGACGAGTACGTCGCCGAGGCGGAGGACTTCAGCCGGCAGATGACCGCCGAGGCCCGCGACCAGTACGAGGAGCAGCTGCGGCTGGCGCGCGAGAACGCCGGTGCGATCATGCAGGCCGCCCAGGAGGCGGCCGCCCGGCTCAGCGTGGCCACCGGTGCCGACGGCGACGCCGCCGGGCAGCGCACCACCGCCGAGCTGGAGGAGCAGGTGGCGTTCCTCAAGGCCTTCGCCCAGGCCTGCCGGGCGCAGCTGCGCGCCTACCTCGAGGCCCTGCTCACCGACGTCGAGACGGAGTGGGGCCGGGTGGACCCGGCGCTGGCCCCCGAGGCGCTCGTCGCCGCCCAGACCGGACGGCGCCCCGGCGGCACCGCCGCCCCGCAGACGGCCTTCCACGGCAACAGCGCGGCCGGCCCGGCGGAGCAGCCGGCGGGCGACGGGAACCGGGCCGAGCCAGCGGGGGCGCACGCGCCCGGCTCCTGATCGGGCGGTCGGCCCCCGGCGGCCCACGGCGGGCGGACCGGACCGGCGCTCCCCGCCACGCCCCGGCTCCCGGCCCGCTCCGGCTGCCGCCCGTGCTCGGGCCGCTGGAACAGCGAGGAGAGCTGGGACCAGGGCCGGCACGAGGACCAGCACCGCCATCACGCCGCCCAGCGCCGAGTTGGGGTTGACCCAGCTGCCAGGACCTCCCCTGCGGCGATGCCCGGCGGCACCCGACCCGACAGCAGCCCGCCGACGACCCCGCGGCGAACAGCACCCCATCGCCCGGGCCCAGGTGCGCGCCAGGCGGGTGAGCTCCGCGTCCCCCCGCCGGTGGCCGCGCCACTCGGTGAGCACCGTCATCAACGGGAACGCGATGCCGGGGCAGGCGATGACGATGTGCCAGCCCGGGCGGCCCACCGTCGGCGGTGGATCCGGGGTGCGCGCTCCCCGAGGGTGATCCCGCCGGGCCCGGGCGCGGTAGGTTTCCAGCGGCCCAGCCGCCGACCCGCCAGGAGGCCACCCGATGCCCGACGTCCTCGTCGTCCTGCTGGTCGTGCTCCTGGTGGCCCTGGCGGCGTTCGCCGTGGTCGTGCTCGTGCAGCGCCGGCGCAACCTGGCGCGGGCGGCGGCCCCGCGCCCCCGGGTCGACCCCCTGGCCGACGAACCCGACCTCTACGACCCGCACGCCATCGGCGTCGGCGACGTCATCACCTACGCCGGCGTCGACCACGTCGTCCGCGGCACCATCGTGCTGGAAGAGGGCGGGATGACCTGGCGCGAGCACCTGCTCGACGGGTCGACCGGCCGCCGCTGGCTCACCGTGGAGGACGACGAGGGCGACCTCGAGATGACGCTGTGGATGCGTCGCGAGGGCACGAACCTGACCCCCGACGGCGACGTGATCCTGGACGACCGCGTGCACCGGCAGATCGAGCGTGGGCGGGCCAACTACACCGCCGAGGGCACCACCGGCACCCCGCCCAGCGGCACGGTCGACTACGCCGACTACGCGACGGCGGACAAGACCGGGCTGCTCGCCTTCGAGCGCTGGGCGCCCACCCAGTCCTGGGAAGTCTCCACGGGTCGGGCCGTCAGCCGCGGCGAGCTCACCGTCTACCACCGGACGCCCGGCACATGAGCCTGCACCAGCTCGACATCGCACCCCGCGACGTCTCCGCCGGAGCGCTCGGGCTGCTGCTCGACGGCCCTGCGCCGCTCCCCCTGGCGCAGCTGCACCTTGCCGGCGCCGCGGGGGCGACCCTCACCCTGGGCGTGCTCGGGGCCTCCCACGTGGTCTGCGCCGAAGCCGGCGGCCACCGGCTCACCGAGGAGGTCTCCTGCGACGCCGTCGGCGCCGGGGGCCGCCCGCTGCCGGCCGAGCTGCGCTCGGGCGGCTACGCGTTCACCTCGGCGGCCACCACGGAGACGCGCGACGAGCTCGACGCGACGGCGCAGCGGCTGCGAGCCCTGGCCGCCGGCGACCCGGCGTGGCTGTGCGGCGCCTTCCCGGGGGCGGTCGACGCGCTGACCGCCATGACGGCGCAGCCGCTGGCGGCCGGCGGCTGGGCCTGGCAGACGTGGCACCTCTACCCGGCCGGCAGCTCCGGCGAGGTGGTCAGGACGCGGACGAGGTGGGTCCCGTGACCCCGGTCCGCCGGCTGGCGGCACTCCTGCTCGCCGCGGTACTGCTCGCCGGGTGCGGCAGCGGGACGCGGGTCCGCGACTTCCTCGACGACAGCTACGAGCGGACCGAGGTCATCGACGACACCTCGGTCTACGCCTCGCCCGACCCGGTGGGCACCACGACGGCGGCGATCGCCGACGCCGTGCCACCCGCCGAGCGGCAGGCCGACGGGGGCAACGAGTACCTCCGCTACGACGACGACATCGTGATCGTGAGCGCGGCCACCGGTGGCAGCACGGTGCGGGTGGAGGACCTCGACGGCCGCTACCGCAGCGGCTTCTTCGCTTTCCTCGGGCCCGGCTTCCGGCCCGGCTCGCCCGCCGGCACCGGTGGCGGCGGCGGTCCCGGCGACGGCAAGTGACCCGCCGCTCCCCCACCCCGACCTCAGGAGAGTTCCCGACGTGACCACGACCTGGCAGGCCCTCGAGTTCGGCACGGTCGAGGGCGGGGCGTTGCTCGACGGCGTCCTGGCGACGCTGCTGTGGTTCGTCATCGGCTTCGGCGTGCTCGCGCTCGGCTTCCTGGCTCTGGACCTGATCACGCCCGGGAACCTGCGGACCCAGGTCTACACCGACCACAACCCGAACGCCGCGATCCTGCTGGCCGCCAACCACCTGGCCCTGGCGATCATCGTGGTCACGGCGATCATGACCAGCGCCGACAGCCTCGGCCAGGGCTTGCTCGACACCGCCGTCTACGGCCTGCTGGGCGTGGTGCTCCAGGCCGTGGCCCTGCGGCTGCTGGACGCGGTGATCCCCGAGCACCTGCGCGACCTGGTGAACGAGCCACGGATGCGCGGGTCGGCGTGGGCGATCGGCGTGAGCCTGGTCGCGATCGGCGCGGTGAACGCCGCCGCGCTGTCGTGACGCCGTGACGACGCCGGCGGACCGGGTCGCGGTCCCGGCACCCGCCCGGGCCGGGGAGGGCCGCGCGGTGCGCTCGCGGCCGTTGCTGCTGGCCGCCGTCGCCGTCTGCGCCGCCTGCGGGCTCGTCTACGAACTGGTGCTGCTGACGCTGTCGGCGAGCCTCGTCGGCGGTGGGATCACCCAAACTTCCCTCATCGTCGCCGGCTTCGTGGCCGCCTTGGGCGCGGGTGCGCTGCTGGTCAAGCCCTTCCTGCCGCGCGCCGCGACCACGTTCGTCGCGGTGGAGATCCTGCTCGGCGTCGCAGGGGGCCTCAGCGCCGTCACCCTGTACGTCTCCTTCTCCTTCTACGGCACGAGCACCGCCGTGCTGCTCGCCGCGACCGCCGTCCTGGGCGTCCTCGTCGGCGCCGAGGTGCCGCTGCTCATGACGCTGCTGCAGACCGGCCGCGACGGCATCGACGCCGAGGGCAGCGGCAAGGTGCTCGCCGACCTCAACGCCGCGGACTACGCCGGCGCGCTCCTCGGCGGGCTGCTGTGGCCGTTCCTGCTGCTGCCGCTTGCCGGTCTGGTGCGCGGCGCGGCGATCACCGGGCTGGTCAACCTGCTCGCCGCCGCGGTGGTGTGCGGCCTGCTGCTGCGGCGGCAGATGACGCCGCGGGCGCGCCGCGCGGCCACCGGTGCGCTGCTCGCGGCGGCCCTGCTGCTCGGCGCGCTGCTCGTGCAGGCGCGGGACATCGAGACGACGGCGCGGCAGCGGCTCTACGCCGACCCGGTGGTGCTCGCCGAGCGCTCCGGCTACCAGGAGATCGTGCTGACCGAGCGCTCCGGCGACCTCCGGCTCTACCTCGACGGCGACCTGCAGTTCTCCAGCCGCGACGAGCACCGGTACACCGAGTCCCTGGTACACCCCGTGCTCGCCCGCGACCCGGCGCGGGTGCTGGTCCTCGGCGGCGGTGACGGGTTGGCTGCCCGGGAGGTGCTGCGCCACCCGTCGGTGCGCGAGGTCGTCCAGGTCGAACTCGACCCGGAGGTCGTCCGCCTGGCCCGCACCCGGTTGGCCGGGCTCAACGCCGGCGCGCTCGACGACCCGCGCGTCCAGGTGGTCGTGGAGGACGCGTTCCGCTGGCTGCGCTCGCCGGCCGCGACCGGGTTCGACGCGGTGGTCGTGGACATGCCCGACCCCGACACCCCCGTGCTCGGGCGGCTGTACTCCACCGAGTTCTACGGCCTCGTCACCGCCGCCCTGGCACCGGGCGCGCTGGTCACCGTGCAGGCCGGCAGCCCGTACTCGACGCCGGACGCCTACTGGCGGACCGTCTCCACCCTGGGAGCGGCCGGGCTGGCGACGACGCCCTACCACGTGCACGTGCCCAGCTTCGGCGACTGGGGCTTCGCCCTGGCCCAGCCGGGGCAGCGGCCGCCGGACCTCGTCCTCTCCCCCGGCGCACCGCCCACCCGGTTCCTCGACGCGGCGGTGCTGGCGGCCGCCGGCGTCTTCCCCGCCGACCGCCCGCGGCAGGAGTTCGAGCCCTCGACGCTGGACCGGCCGCTGGTCGTCGACGACATGCGCGGCGGCTACGTCGGCTGACGGAGCCGTGAGCACCGCAGCGAGGGACGAGCGGGAGCGGAGCAGGACCGGGAGCCGCCCGGGGAGACCGCCGGCTGACGGTGCCGTGAGCACTGCAACGAGGAGCGGGACCCGAAGCCGACCGACGAGGATGTGGGCTGACGCCTGTAGCGTTGGAGGGGCTCGGACACCGTCGGCCGGCCCGCTGACCGCTGGTCACTCCCCCGCCCGGTGTCCCGGAGCACCCCCGGGCCGCCGCCTCCGCACCTGCGCGCGCCCCACGGACCCCGAGGAGAACCGCCGTGAGTGCCGCCCCACCCGCCGGCGACGTCGACCGCACCGGCCGGGCAGCGGTCGCCGAGGCCGGCCGGCGGCGCACGTTCGCCGTGATCAGCCACCCCGACGCCGGGAAGTCCACGCTCACCGAGGCCCTCGCCCTGCACGCGCGGGTGATCGGGCAGGCCGGCGCGGTGCACGGCAAGGCCGGGCGGCGGGGCACCGTGTCGGACTGGATGGACATGGAGCGCGCCCGCGGTATCTCCATCACCTCCGCGGCCCTGCAGTTCTCCTACCGCGACGCGGTGATCAACCTGCTCGACACGCCCGGCCACGCCGACTTCTCCGAGGACACCTACCGGGTGCTCACCGCCGTGGACGCCGCCGTGATGCTCGTCGACGCCGCCAAGGGCCTGGAAACCCAGACGATGAAGCTCTTCGCCGTCTGCAAGCACCGCGGCATCCCGATCGTCACCGTCATCAACAAGTGGGACCGCCCGGGCAAGGACGCCCTGGAGCTGATGGACGAGATCGGCGAGCGCACAGGGCTCACCCCCACCCCGCTGACCTGGCCGGTGGGCATCGCCGGTGACTTCCGGGGCGTGCTGGACCGCCGCGACGGCACGTTCCGCCGCTTCACCCGCACCGCCGGCGGCGCGACGATCGCCCCCGAGGAGCAGCTGACCGCGGCCGAGGCCGGCGCGCGCGAGGGCGAGGTCTGGGCGCAGGCCGTCGAGGAGGCCGAGCTGCTGGCGGCCACCGGCGCCGAGCACGACCAGGAGTCGTTCCTCAGCGGGGTGACCACGCCGGTGCTGTTCGCCTCCGCCGTCTCCAACTTCGGCGTCGGGGCGCTGCTGGACACGCTGGTCGACCTCGCCCCGGCCCCCACCGGGCGCCCCGACGCCGACGGCGCGGTCCGCGGGCTGGACGAGCCGTTCAGCGCCTTCGTGTTCAAGGTGCAGTCGGGCATGGACGCCGCCCACCGCGACCGGCTGGCCTACATCCGGATCTGCTCGGGCGTCTTCGAGCGCGGCATGGTGGTCACCCACGGCCGCACCGGCCGTCCCTTCGCCACCAAGTACGCCCAGCAGGTGTTCGGCCGGGAGCGGGAGAGCGTCGACGTCGCCTACCCCGGCGACGTCGTCGGCCTGGTCAACGCCTCGGCCCTCGGCGTCGGCGACACGCTGTTCACCGAGCGGCCGGTCGCCTTCCCGCCGCTGACCACCTTCGCGCCCGAGCACTTCGCCGTCGTCCGCAGCCGCGACACCGCCAAGCACAAGCAGTTCCGCAAGGGCATCGAGCAACTGGACTCCGAGGGCGTGGTCCAGGTGCTCCGGTCCGAGCGCCGCGGGGACGGCTCCCCCGTGCTGGCCGTCGTCGGGCCGATGCAGTTCGAGGTCGCCACCCACCGCATGGAGCACGAGTTCCACGCCCCGGTGGCTCTGGACCGGCTGCCCTACAACCTGGCGATGCGCACCGACGAGGACTCCCTGCCGCTGATCGCCTCCTCCGGCGGCGTCGAGGTGGTGCAGCGGCCCAGCGGCGAGCTGCTGGCGCTCTTCCCCGACAAGTGGGCGCTGCGGATACTGCAGCAGCGGCACCCTCGCGCGACCCTCGAACCGCTGGTCGCCGCCCAGCTGGCCTGACGCCGCTCAGGGCCGGAGCGCCGCGTACACCTCCTCCGCGTGGTCGAAGACGAGGAAGTGGCCCTCGCCGGGCAGCCAGTGCGCCGAGCACCGCGGCAGCATCGCGCTCAGCACCTGGCCGAGCACGACGGGCACCTGCCAGTCCTGCGTGCCGTGCCAGACGTGCACCTGCTGGCCGACCTCGGACAGGGGGAAGCCCCACGGCCGGAACAGCAGGGCCCGGTCCTCGGCGAGCACCGCGCTGCCGTTGCGCAGCCCCTCGGTGAAGGTCTCGGCCAGGATCCGCCGGACGGCGGGGCGCCCGATCACCCGCCGGTCGGCCGCGTTGAGCCGCAACTGCAGATAGCGGGGGATCATCGCCGGCCGCAGCCCGATCGGGGCGAACACCGGCCGCAGCACCGCCGCCAGCCGGGCCGGGCGGTGCACGGCGGCCCGCAGCTGCCCGGGGATCCAGCGCGGCCACGGCCACGGGACGTCCGGCGGGGGCGCGCCGCCCAGGATGCCCACGGTCGTCACCCGGTCGCCGAGGGCGTGCGCACAGGCCAGCGCGTAGGCGGCCCCGCCGGAGAGGCTGAGCGCCGCGCACCGCTCGATGCCGAGGTGGTCCAGCAGCTGGGCGACGTCGTCGGGCCAGTCCGCGACCCGGCGGCCGGGGTGCGGGTCCGAGCGCCCGAAGCCGGGCCGGTCGGGGACGATGAACCGCACCCCCCACCGCCGGTAGTCCGCCGGGTCCTCGACGTGCCGCTCCAGCCGGGAGCTGGGCGAGCCGTGGCAGCCCAGCACCGGCCACCCGTCGGGGTCGCCGTGCTCGGCCCAGGCGAGCGTCCGGCCGTCCCGGAGCCGGATGCTCGCGTGCCCTGTCTCTGCATCGGTGTGCATCTGCACCCCGTACCCCACGAGGCGGCGTGCACCCCCCGCTCACCGGGGACTGCGGGGACCGCCCGCGGGTAGGACCCTCTGGTGCCGCCGTGGGTCGCGGCGGGACGGGAGAGCGCATGAGCGGCAGCGATGCCCACCGCGTGGCCGTGGTGACCGGGGCCAGCAGCGGGCTGGGCCGCGCGGTGGCGCTCCGGCTGGCCACCGACGGCCACCGCGTCGCCCTCCTCGCCCGGGGGGCCGAGGACCTCAGGGCCGTCGCCGCGGAGGTCGAGCACGCCGGCGGGACGGCGCTGCCCTGCCCGGTCGACCTCGCCGACGCAGCGGCGACGCGGGCCGCCGCCGAGGAGGTGCTGACCCGCTGGGGGCGGGTCGACGTCCTGGTCAACGCGGCGGCGACCGATGCACCCGGGCCGGTCGAGTCGACCAGGGTGGAGGACTGGGACCGGGTACTGGCGGTCAACCTGCGGGCCCCCTTCGTGCTCAGCCAGGCGGTGTTCCCGGCAATGCGCCGCGCGGGCGGCGGCACGATCGTCACGGTGTCGTCGGTCGCCGGCCGCCGCGGCTGGGCCGACGCCGCGGCCTACTGCTCGTCGAAGTTCGCGCTCACCGGCTTCACCCAGGCGCTCGCCGCCGAGGGCCGCGCGCACGGCATCCGCGCCTGCGTCCTGTATCCGGGAGCCATGGCGACGTCGTGGGGCGTCTGGGACCCCTCGGCGCGCCGGCCGGCCGGCGCAGGGGACGCCCCCGACCCGCGCGACGCGCTTCCTCCCGAGCGGGTCGCGGACCTGGTGGCGTGGCTCGTGCAGGCCCCTGGTGAGCTGGTGCTCAACGAGGTGACCGTCACCCCGCTGCACGAGCAGGGGTGGCCCTGATCGCGACCGGACCGGTGCCCCGACCTGCAGGTACGTCGCCCGCCCGGACCACCGGGACCGGTAGCTTGCCCTCATGGCGATCGATCCACGCGGTGCGGACCTGAAGCGATACCTCCAGGAGGACCCCGGCGGGCCCGTCGTGATGCTCAACCTGCTCCGGTTCGCCGAGGGCGGGCGGGAGCTCTACGCGCAGTACGCCGACGCCCTGTCCACCACGTTCCTGCCCCGGTACGGCGGCGAGGTGCTCTACGCCGGCACCGGCTCCACCCCGCTGGTCGCCGAGGACGGGCAGGACTGGGACGCCGTGCTCCTCGTCCGCTACCCCTCGCGCGAGGCCTTCAGCCGCATGGTCGCCGACCCCGAGTACCAGCAGGTGACCGGCCTGCGCACCCGCGCGCTGACCGAGGCGGTGCTCCAGGCGACGACCGCCTGGTAGCTGCCGGCGGTCAGTGGCCGAGGAACGCCTCCGCGAGCCACCAGGAGGGCTGGTCGCGGGTCACCTTGGCATCGACCAGCAACGGCGCGGACCGGGGGCCGGCCAGCCAGGCCGCGACACCGTCGAGGTCGGCGGGCCCTCGGACGGTGACCGCCTCGTACCCGTGCCCACGCGCGATGGCGGCGAAGTCGGTCTCGGGGAACAGGACGGTGCCCAGCGGGTGGCCGTCGGGCCCGAAGTGGTGCACCTCCGCCCCGTAGCCGGCGTCGTCGTACACCACCACGACCATCGGCAGGCCGAGCCGCACCACCGTCTCCAGCTCGGCGGCGCCCATGAGCGCCCCGCCGTCGCCGAGCGCGGCCACAGCCAGCCGGTCGGGGCGGGCCAGCGCCGCGCCGATCGCCGTGGCCAGACCCAGCCCGACCGACTGGAACGCCTGGGTGAAGCAGAAGCCCTGCTCGTCGGGGACGTCGAGGAACATGCTCGGATAGCCCATGAAGTTCCCCGAGTCGACGGCCACGACGCGCTCGGCCGGCAGCAGCTCGTCCAGGGCCGCGGTGAGCGCCCGCGGGTCGATCCGGCCGCCCTCCCCGTCGGAGCGCGGCTCGTCGCGCCAGCGCCCGCGGGCGGCGATGGCCTCGCGCACCTCCGCGGTGCGGTAGCCGCCCGCACCCGGGTCCGGCAGCAGCGCGGTGACCGCCTCGGCCGTGGCGCGCACGTCACCGACGACGCCGAACGCCACCTCGCGCTGGGCGCCGATCGCCGGTCCCTCGTCGTCGACCTGGACCACGACGGCGTCCTCGGCGATGAGCCGGCCGTGGCGCATCGTCCACATGTTGAGCTGGCACCCCCAGCCCACGATCACGTCGGCCCCCGAGATCAGCTCGGCGGCCAGCGGGGTGGCGAACCCCCCGGAGACGTCGAGGTCCCAGTCGCTGCCGCGGAACAGCCCCTTGGCCACCGCCGAGGTGGCCAGCAGGGCACCGCACCGCCCGGCGAGGGCCTCGAGCGCGGCGCGGGCGGCCCGCGCGCCGCGACCGGCCACGAACACCGGCCGCCGGGCGGTGCGCAGCGCCTCGGCCAGGCGCGCCACCTCGGCCTCGTCGGGGCGGACGGGCGGGGGCGCGGGGGCCGGCGGCGGCGCGGCCTCGCCGGCCGGGAGGGCCTGCACGTCCAGCGGCAGGTTGAGCACCACGGTGCGCCGCTCCAGCCGTGCGGTGTCGACCGCGGCCGCGGCGACCGCCACCGCGTCGTCCGCGGAGGTCACCCGCACGGGGACCGCGCCGACCGCCGCGGCCAGCGCGGGCTGGTCGACGAAGAAGTTCGACCGCGGCGAGGTCGCCTCCGCCGTGAGCACCACCAGCGGGGTGCGGCTCTTGGCCGCCTCCGTGATGCCGGTCAGCGCATTGGTGAGCCCGCACCCCTGGTGCAGGCTGAGCACGGCCGGGCGGCCGGTCACCCGGGCGTGGGCATCGGCCATCGTGGCCGCCCCGCCCTCGTGGCGCGCGGCGACGTACCGGGCGCCGGCGGCGACCATCGCGTTGGTCGCGACGAAGTTGCCCGATCCGACGACGCCGAACACCGCCTCGGCGCCCCGCGCGACCAGGGTCTCCCCGACCGCCTGCGCGACGGTGCGCCCGGTGCCGCCGCTCATCCCCGCTCGACCAGCGCCAGCACCCGCGACGGCGAGCCCGAGCCGGAGACGATCGGCAGCGGGGCGGCCACGAGCAACGCGCCGGTGGGCGGCAGCAGCGCGAGGTTCTGCAGCTGGGTGAGTCCGTACTTCCCGCTGCCCATCAGCGCCGCGTGGCACGGGAACGGCGGGTCGAAGGAGTGCGCCGCACCGGCGTCGGTCCCCACCGTCTCCACGCCGAGCCCCAGCACCGGCGACTCCTCGGCCAGCCAGCGCGCGCACTCGACCGACAGGCCGGGGGTGTGCGGGCCGGTGTCGTCGGCGTTGAGGAACTGCTGCTGGGAGGCCGAGCGGGCGTCCCAGCCGGTGCGGAACAGCAGCCAGCCGCCCTCGGGCAACGGGCCGTGCTCGGCCTCCCACGCGCGCACGTGCTCGACCTCGAGCAGGAAGTCGGGGTCGGCCGCCGCGTGCTCGGAGAAGTCGAGGACGACGGCCGGGGCGATCAACCGCGCCGCCGGCACGGAGGCGACGTCGTCGCCGTCGCGACCGGTGACCCAGTGGTTGGGCGCGTCGAAGTGCGTGCCGGTGTGCTCACCGGTGCGGAAGTTGTTCCAGTACCAGGCCGGGCCGCGGTCGTCGTACCGGCTCAGCTCCTCCAGCTCGAAGCGCGCCGTCTGGGCGAACTGCTCGGGCAGCTGGATGACCGGCGTCTCCGCCGACAGGGGCGCGGTGAGGTCGACGACCTCGATGCGCGCGCTGACCAGCGCCTCGGCCAGGCTGGAGAGGATCGACATCGCACTTCCTTCGGGGGCCGGCGGGTGGGCCGACAGCCAATCACAGGCCCCGCGCGCGACGGCGCTCAGCGCTCCTTGGGGATCATGATCCACAGCACGATGTAGGCCAGCTCGCCGACCCCGAAGAGCCCGAAGAGGACGAAGCCGATCCGCACCAGCCCCGTCGAGACGCCGAAGCGCTGGGCGAGGCCCGCGCACACGCCGGCGATCATCGTGCGTCCTCGTGGTCTGACCAGCGGTGATGTCATCCCCGCCCGCTACCCGCGCGATCCGGCGGGGACACCTCGGTCAGGCCCGCTCGACCAGGCGCAGCACCGCCTCGGCGACGACGTCGGGCCGGTCGGCGGGCACGAAGTGGCTGGCGTCGTCGACCCAGGTGAGGCGGGCGCCGGGCAGGTCGTCGGCCAGCCGCTGCCCGTACCGGGGCTTCATCTGGTGGTCCTGCCGCCCCCACACCACCTCGGCCGGCATCGTCAGCCGCGGGAGGAACGGGGCGACCGTCTGGGTGTACACCGAGTCCAGCGAGCGCAGGTGGCGGGCGAGCTGGTCGGGGCCGCCCGGGCGGGACCACGGCTCCACGAAGCGGTCGAGGAAGGGCGCCGCGCGCTCCTGGTGGGCGAACAGGGTGCGCAGCGCGGGCCGCAGCGCGTTCGCCAGCACCGCGGGCGGGAGCAGCGGCAGCGCCGGCCAGGTGGCCTTCAGCGCCCGCACCACGGGCACCGGCCAGCCGTCGTAGCAGACCCCGTTGACGACCCCCAGCCCGGCGACGCGGTCGGTGCTCGTGGTGGCCAGGATCTGCGCGACCCCCCCGCCGAGGTCGTGGCCGACCACGACGGCCCGGTCCACCTCCAGGGTGTCCAGCAGCCCCAGCAGCAGCGCCGCCTGCGCGGCGAGGTCCACCGGGTGACCGTCGGACCGGTCCGAACCGCCGTAGCCCAGCATGTCGACGGCCAGCACCCGCGCGGCGCCGGCCACCGCGGGGACGACGTCGTGCCAGAGCAGGTGGTTGGTCGGGATGCCGTGCACGAGGAGGACCACCGGCCCGGCCTCGCCCGCTTCCCAGATGTTGAGCCGGCCGTCGCCGACGTCGACCGTCCGTGTGGTCCCGATGGGCAGCTCCATGCCGTCTCCCTGCCCCCGGCCACTGCCGTCGATGCATGGTCTCCCCGCCTATCCCGTCACAGGCCGGGTAGGACGCCCACCATGGATGCGATCACCTTCGGGAAGGCCGGCCTCAAGGGCTGGCGCGCACGCGTGGCCGACGCCGTGGCCGGGCCGGTGTCCCAGCGGACGCCGGTCACCGACGACCAGGTGCGGGCCGCGATCGGGGCGCTGTTCCTCGCCCTGTCGGCCATGTACGTGGCCAAGGCGGTGAAGGACCTGGCGAGCAGCCGCTGAGCCCGCCCGGTCAGCCCGCCAGCACCGCCCACCCGTGCCCGGGCAACCGCACCCGGGCGCCGGGCGACCCAGGCGTGGGGACGTCGGCGCGGCCGGCGAGCACGTCGCCCGCCCCGGGAGCGGGCAGCTCCGACGGCCCCTCGGAGACCGACAGCGCCACGACGAGCCGCTCGGCACCCTCGCGGGCCTCGTAGACGATGTGGTCGTTGGCCAGGTGCAGCGTCGTCGTGCGGGCGGTGTGCAGCCAGCGGTGCCGGCGGCGCAGCCCGATCAGCTCCTGGTGCAGGTGGTACACGGGCAGCCCGAGCGGGGAGAGCTCCCCCGGAGAGGTGGGGAAGGCCGGGCGGACGGCGTCGTCCCCTCCGGCGCGGTCCTCCTTGACACCGCGGAAGGCGTGCTCGTCCCCGGCGTAGACCGCCGGCGTGCCGCCGGTGGTGAGCAGCACCACCAGCGCGTGCGCGAGGTGCCGCTCGTCGTCCAGCCGGCTGGCGATGCGGGTGACGTCGTGGTTGCCGACGAAGGTGTAGGGCACGAACCGGCCCAGGACGTCGTCGTGCCGGCGCAGCGCCGCGTCGAGCTCGAAGAAGTTGCGGTCGTTGAGCGAGCTCCAGATGGCCTTCCACAGCTCGTACTGGGTGACCGCGTGCAGCCCGGACTCCTCGACGAAGCGCCGCTGGTCGCCGTGGATGACCTCGCCCATCAGGTAGGCGCCGGGGTGGCGAGCGCGCACCCGGCCCACCGTCTGCGCCCAGAACGCCGTCGGCACGGCGTAGGCGGCGTCCAGCCGCCACCCGTCGGCGCCCCGGTCCAGCCAGTGCGCCATCACCTCGCTGACGTGGTCGACGACCTCCGGGGACCGGTGGTCGAGGGCCACCAGGGCCGAGTGCCCCTCGAAGTCGTCGTACGCGGGCTCCGTCCCGGGCCTCCACGCCTCCGCCCCGCCGGGCCAGCGCAGCCGGAACCACCCCGCGGTCGCGGCCCCGGGCCCCTCCGCCAGCACCTGCTGGAACGCCGGATGGCCCCGGCCGACGTGGTTGAAGACGCCGTCGAGCAGCAGGCGCAGGCCCCGGGCCCGGCACTCGGCGACCAGGTCGTCGAAGTCGGCGTCGTCGCCGAGCCGGGGATCGATCCGCAGGTGGTCGGTGGTGTCGTAACCGTGGGTCTCCGACGCGAAGACGGGGCCGAGGGCCACCCCTGAGGCGCCGAGCTCGACCGCGTGGTCGAGCCACGGCAGCAGCTGCCGCAGCCGGTGCCGGACCGGCTGCCCGGGGCGCGCGGCGGGCTCCGCGCCGACGAAACCCAGCGGGTAGACGTGCCACCACAGGGCGTCGTGCACCCAGCCCGGCTCACGGGTGCGCAGGGAGTCCATGCCGACGATGCTCGCGCACGCGCCGACGGCGCCCACCGCCCGGGCCGGGCCCCGCGGGGAAGCACGCCGACCGGGTCTTCCACGATGGGGCCATGTAGCTGTACAGTGATCGGTGGTCGCTGTTGCGCCTCTGCTTTCGTTCTTGGACGTCCGCAGTCGTCTCTGCCTGACGTTCCCTCTCGGTCCTGCCGGTCGGTGCGGCGGCCCCGCACCCGGTACGTACCTGTGCGGTCACCTCCCAGCACGGAAGAAGAACGACATGGCTCAGGGCACTGTGAAGTGGTTCAACGCGGAGAAGGGCTTCGGGTTCATCGCCCAGGACGGCGGCGGCGCCGACGTCTTCTGCCACTACTCCGCCATCACCGGCTCCGGCTACAAGTCCCTCGACGAGGGCCAGCAGGTGGAGTTCGACGTCACGCAGGGCCAGAAGGGCCCGCAGGCGGAGAACGTCCGCGCGATCTGATCGACGCGTGAGGAGGGGCCACGGCGCACTGCGCCGTGGCCCTTTCGCGTCCCGGTCCCGGCACCTCGCCGCGCCGGCCACCACACCGAGGGGAACCGCCATGGCCACGCACACCGGACGCTGCGAGGAAGCCCATCTCGGTTGCCCCTGCCGGGGCGACGAGCGGATCCACGAGGAGCGCACCCGCGCCCTCACCGAGGCGCGCGCCGACTCCGGGGGAACAGTCGAGTGCCCCGAGTGCGGCGGCCCGACGACCCCGCTGGCCATCGTCTCGTGGGGCAACTGCCGGGCCTGCCGCACCGCGCACTCCCGCTCCACCCACCCGCTGCGGTGGTGAGCTAGCGGGCCCGCACCTGGGCGCGCGGGGGCAGCGTCCACCATCCGCCGAGCCACCGGTCCAGCTCGGGGTCGAACGGGTCCAGCCCGCCGCCGGGGTACGGCGTGAGCTCGCCGAACCAGACCTGCCCGTCGACGTCGTAGAGGTCGACCCGGATGAAGTCGAAGGCCGCGCCCAGCGCCTCCGCGGTCTCCAGCATGGCCGGCAGCGAGGCCGGCGGCGCCGTCACGGGGCCGGTGGCGACGTGCGGCTCGTGCGCCGCCACGGGCACCCAGTCACGCGTGTAGAGCCGCCGGGAGTGGCTCCCCGTGAGCCGGCCGGTGTCGACCTGCACCAGCCGCACCCGGCCGCCGAAGACGAGGAACTTGTGGTCGGCGAGCACCTCCCCCGGCCGGCCGAGGAACTCCTCGACCAGGAGCAGCCGGCGGGCCCGGCTGTAGACCCACTCGCCGCGCTCGGGCCACAGCGGCTCGTCCAGCCAGCCCTCGGTCAGCCGCCCCAGCGCCGCCACGTCCGGGCGCCCGGCGCCGCGGTGCACGCGCATGGTGCCGTGGTTGGGCTTGAGCACCCAGCGCTCGGGCAGGACCGCGTCGGCGAGCTCGCCGATGTCGGTGCCCGCCCAGAAGACCCGCGGGACCGCCAGCCCGGGCCGGGTACGGGCCGCGAACTCCTTCATCGCGAGCTTGTCGCCCAGCCGGCCGATGAGGGGCCGCCGGTCGTGCACGATCCGCCAGTTCAGCTTCTCGGTGAAGGTGCGGGGGTCGCGCAGGGGCGGCCGGCGGCCGTGCGCCTCGGCGTAGAGCACCGCGCGCTTCGCCGCGATCGGCAGCCGCCGCACCACGGCTCGGCGCAACCCTGCGGGCACCACGGGCACGTCGCCTTCGCCTCCCTCCGGCTCCCGGCGGCCGTCCGCGGCCGCGCCCCGCGGACAGTCTGCGCGGCGGACCGCGCCGTCCCCTCCTAGGGTGGCGCCGTGACGACGGACGGAGCCCCGCGCTGAGCACGACCGACGAGCGGGAGGCGTCACCCGGAGTGGGTTTCGTGGCGAAGGACCCGTGGCACCCGGCCGTCCGACGCGAGCAGATGATCGCCCGCGAGCTGGTCCGGCAGGGGCGGCCGGTCAGCTTCCTGCAGGCCCCGGCCGACTGGCGCCGCCTGCGCAGCGATCCGGCCAACTGGTGGGGCCACCTGACGCGGGCACGGTTCGCCCCGGCGGCTCCCGGCGTCCGCGTCTCCGAGCGCTCCACCGTGCTGCCGGGCTCCCGCGGCCCGCTCGCCGAGCGGCTCGACGCCGCCCTCCTGGGCGCCCTGCTGCGGCGCTCGGACTGGGAGGTCGACGTCACCGCCTTCATGCTCCCGTGGGAGTGGCGCGCCGCGGGCGCCGTCCGCGGGCGCGTGGTGTTCGACTGCACCGACGACTGGGCCCGGCTGCTCCCCCACGCCCGGCGGCTGCCCGACCAGCTCCGCCGGATCGCCGCGGAGGCCGACGAGGTCGTCGTGGTCAACCCGCTGCTGGCCGAGCTCTTCCCGGGCCGGCAGCCCGTGGTGGTGCCGAACGGCACCGATGCCGACCTGCTCGCGGCACCTCGGACGGGAGAGCGCGCCGAGCGGCACGCCGTCTACGTCGGCAGCGTCGCGGAGCGCTTCGACGTCGACCTGGTGCGCGGGCTGCTCCGCGCGCTGCCGGACTGGACGTTCTCCGTCCACGGGCAGCTGGTCTTCCCCGACCGGGCACGGGCGGCCGCGGAGCGCTTCCGGGCCCTGGTGGCGGGATCCGGCGGCCGGCTGACCTACCACGGGCTGCTGCCGCGGGACCGGCTGGCCGCCGTCCTCGACACCGCGACGGTGGGGCTCCTCCCCGACGTCGCCGGCCGGGCGCTGGGCCAGTCGTCCATGAAGAGCTACGACTACGCGGCCCGGGGGCTGCCGCTGGTCGCGACCGCAGGGCACCTGGAGCACGCCGCGGAGCTCCCACCGCACACCGCGATCGCCTCCGGTGCCGACGAGATGGCATCCGCGGTGCGCGCGGCCGCCGCGGAACCGGCCGCGCACGCGGTGCGTCGGCGGGAGTGGGCCGCCGCCCGCACGTGGGCCCGGCGGACCGAGGAGTGGCTGGACGCGGCGCTCGGGCGGCCTGCGCCCGCCGCCGGGTCGGCCCCCGCCGCCTAGACCAGGGTGCGGACCACGCGGGCCGGGTTGCCGACGGCGACCACACCCGGCGGGAGGTCGGCGGTGACGACCGCCCCGGCGCCCACCACCGTGTCCGCACCGATGGTCACGCCCGGGAGGACGATCACCCCACCGCCGAGCCAGGCGTTGTCGCCGATGGTCACCGGCGACGCGTGCTGCCAGCCGGCCCGCCGCTCGGCCGGGTCGAGCGGGTGGACCGCGGTGAGCAGCTGCACGTAGGGGCCGAGCTGCACGTGGTCGCCGAGCGTGATGGGCCCGACGTCGAGGAACACCGCACCCCAGTTCACGAAGCAGTGCGCCCCGACGCGGGTGCGGTAGCCGTAGTCGCAGCGGAAGTCCGACCGGATCGTCGTCCCGCCCCCCACGGCGCCGAGGAGCTCGGTGAGCAGCGCGTGCCGTCGGTGCGGGTCGCCCTCGGCGTTGTAGCGGGCCACCAGCGCGGCCGCCCGCCGGGAGTCGGCGGCGAGGTCGGGGTCGTCGGGGCGGTACGGCTGCCCGGCCAGCATCCGGTCCTTCATCTCGCCCACCCGGACCACGGTATCCAGCCCGGCCCGGGGTCACCCGGCGGTGAGCCAGTCCACTGCCGCGCGGACCACCTCCTCGGGCACGGTGTGCGCGCCCGGGAACTCCTGGTAGGTGACGTCGTAGCCGTCGTCCTGCAGGGCGGGCACGATCCGGTGGCTGGTCCGGTCGATCGGCAGCACCTCGTCGTCGACCCCGTGCGAGACGAAGACCGCCGGGTTGCCCGACCGCGAGGCGGGGGGCACGAAACCCGGGGAGAAGGCGACGACGCGGCCGAAGAGCAGGCCGTTGGCCAGGCCGAGCCCGAGCGCGTACGAGGCGCCGTCGGAGAACCCCGCGACGGCGATCCGGCCCGCATCCACCGGGACCGAGCCGAAGACCTCGACCATCGCCCGGTCGACGTGCGCGGCGTCCGGGCCGTAGCCGCCGGCGACGGCGTCCCAGGTCGCGCCCCCGGATGCCGGTGCCAGGACCACGAGCCCGCGCTCGTCGGCCGCCGGCCGCAGCAGGGCCAGCCCCGCCGCCGCGTCACCGCCCGCGCCGTGCAGCGAGACGACCAGCGGCAGCGGGCCGGCGCCCGCGTCCGCGGGGACGTGCAGCAGCGCCTCACCGGACGGGAGCCCCAGCGGCCGGGTCCCGGGCTCGGGCACGCCTGCGGAGGGCGGCGCGGGCGGGCGGGCCGTCAGCACCGCCCCGTCCTGCCCCGCCGCCGGGCCGCCGGCGGGGCGCGGCGACCGGGACGTGCACCCGGCACCCAGCACGACCAGCGCCCCGGCGGCACCGGCGCGCAGCACGGCTCGTCGTGTCGGCACGGAGGGCCTCCTCCCGGGCGGGTCCGGTGCGGTACCCGGTGGGCGAACGGCGACACGGACGGTGCCGGGTTGCGTCAGAGGCCGACCGCGACGGTCGCCGCGAGCTCCCGGCAGGCCTCCAGGTCCGCGGGGCCGGGCGCCCCGGTCAGGCTGAGCGGCGCCGCCACCTGCTTCCAGCGCAGCGCGCGGGTGATCCGCTCGATGCTGCGCAGGGCGCCGGCCGTGTCGTCGTTGCCGTGCACGTACACCCCGAACGGCAGGCCGGCGGTCGCCTCCAGGCAGGGGTAGTAGACCGTGTCGAAGAAGTGCTTGAGCGCCCCCGACATGTAGCCGATGTTGGCCGGCGTGCCCAGGACGACGCCGTCGGCGGCCAGCAGGTCCGCAGCCCCCGCCGAGAGTGCCGGGCGCAGGACCGGCTCGACGTCGTCGACCAGGCCTACGCCCTCCCGCACCGCTTCCAGCACGGCCTGCAGCGCCGGCGAGGGGGTGTGGTGGACCACGAGCAGTCGGGGCACATGGGCATTCTCGCCCCCGGGCGGCACCGCCGGACCCGGGGTGTGAGAGTGGGGGACGTGCACCTGGTCCTCGAGTACGTGCTGGCCGGCGACTACCTGGAACGCCGGACCGCGCTGCGGGCCGACCACCTGGCGCTGGCTCGGGCGACCCACGAGCGCGGCGAGCTCCTGCTCGCGGGTGCGCTGCCCGACCCGTACGACCGCGCGCTGCTGATCTGGACGGCGCCGCGCGAGGTGGTGGAGCGGTTCGTGGCGGAGGACCCCTACGTCACCCAGGGTCTGCTGACGACCTGGACGATCCGGCCCTGGAACGTGGTCGTCGGCTGATCCGGCCGGTCAGCTCCCCGCGCCACCGCCCCCGGGGCGCAGCTGCCCGTAGATGCGGGCCAGGTCGGGCAGCTGGACGTGCGCGTTGAGCCCGCTCGGGTTCGGCGCCACCCAGGTGACCGCGCCGCCCACCCGCTCGGGCTGCCGCCCGGCGACCGCCTTCGGCCGCGCGAACCCCTGCCGCCAGGCCGTGATGCCGAGAACCGCCAGCACCCGGGGCCGAACCCGTGCGACGAGCCGCGCCAGGGCCTCCGCGCCGGCCCGCAGCTCCTCGGGGGAGAGCTCTGCCGCCGTGCGGGTCGGCCGGTCCACCACGTTGGTGACCCCGAGCCCGTACCGCAGCAGCTCGCGGCCCTCCTCCGGGCGCAGCAGCCGCGGGGTGAGCCCGGCGAGGTGGATCGCCGGCCAGAAACGGTTGCCCGGCCGGGCGAAGTGGTGGCCGGTCTCCGCGGACCGCAGCGAGGGGTTGATGCCGCAGAACAGCACGTCCAGACCGACCCCGATGACGTCGGGGACCGGCTTGGGCGACGGCTGGGTCATCGGTAGGTGAGCAGGTGCCGCCGGTCCCCGGTCACGTGCGCGTGGTCGTTGAAGGCCAGCAGCGAGAGCCCTGAGGCACCCGCCAGCACGGAGGTCACCCCGACGTTCACCGCGGCCCGGTTGAGCGCCACCACGCCGTCGGCCGGGGCGCCGAGCAGCCCGGCCACCAGCGCGGCGATCACCCCGCCGGAGCTGACGACGACGGCGTCGCGGCCGCGCTCGAGCCCGGCGGCGAGGTCGGCGACGGCCGCGGCCGCCCCGGCCGAGAAGGCCGGCCAGCCGTCCGCGTCGCCGGCCGCGATCCAGGAGCGGAGCGCGCCGTCGAGCAGCCGCTGCACCTGGCGGGACCCGGAGCCCCCCACCGGCTCGCCGTCGTCGGCGGGGTAGCGCTTCAGCAGGTCCAGGTGGTCGTACTCGTCCAGCCGGGGGTCGGGCACCCCGACCGGCCCGAAGCCGGCCGCCTCCGCGAGCAGCGCCGCGGTGTCGCGCTGCCGGCGCAGGGTGCCGGAGACCACGAGCGGGTCGCGCAGCTCGCGCCGCCGCAGCTCCTCGCCGACGCAGCGGGACTGCTCGCGGCCGAGGTCGCTCAGGACGTCGTAGTCGTCGGCACCGAAGGAGGCCTGCCCGTGCCGGACGAGGCAGATCAGCGGCATCCGGCCAGCCGCTCCGCGCGCTGGAGCAGGACGGCGGCGGCGATGCCGAAGTGCGCGAACCGCGGGTTGGTGGTGTGCCCGGAGCGGTACCGCGCCCAGATCTGCTGGATGATCACCGCGAGCCGGAAGAGCCCGAAGACCTCGTAGAAGGTCCAGTTGCCGGTGCTCAGCCCCGTCCGCTCGAGGTAGCGCGCCACGACCTGCTCGCGGGTGGGCATCCCGGGCAGCGTGCTCGGCTGGGTGGAGACCAGCCCGAACTCCTCGTCGTCGTCGGCGGTGACCCAGTAGGCCAGCGACGCACCGAGGTCCATGAGCGGGTCGCCGACCGTGGCCATCTCCCAGTCCAGGACGCCGGTGATCCGCGGCGTGCCGGACAGGTCGAGCACGAGGTTGTCGAGCTTCCAGTCGCCGTGCAGCAGGCTCGCCCGCACGTCCTCCGGCTGGTGCCCGGCCAGCCAGGCCATCAGCTCCTCGGCGGGCGGGACGTCGTCGGTGCGCGCGTCGCGGAAGCGCCGGGACCAGCCCTCCACCTGCCGGCGGACGTACCCGGGGCCCTTGCCGAGGTCGGCCAGCCCGGCGGCGTCGACATCGATCGCGTGCAGGTCGGCGAGGGTGTCGTAGGCGGTCTCGCCCAGCGCCCGCGCCTGCTCCGGGGAGAGCTGCACGCCCTCGGGCAGCTCCCGGCCGAGCACGGTGCCGACCAACTGCTCCATGACGTAGAAGTCGCTGCCGATGACCGAGTGGTCCTCGCAGAAGCCGTGGATCTCCGCGACGACGTCCAGGTGCGGCCGCAACCGCTGCTGCACCCGCACCTCCCGCCCCATGTCGTGCGCCGAGGCGGCCTTGTGCCCGTGCGGTGGCCGGCGCAGCACCAGCTGCGGGTCGCCGTAGTCGAGCAGGTAGGTGAGGTTGCTGGCGCCGCCGGAGAACTGCCGCACCTCCGGCGCGGGCCGTCCCGCGAGCGCCGGGACGCGCGGCGCCAGCCACGCGTGCACGGCCTCGACGTCGAAGGCGTCCTCGGGGCGGACCTCTCGCAGGCGGCTGGCGTTCTCGCTCATCGGCCCCATCCCACCACGCGAGCTCGGTGCGCCGGCTCTCGCCCGGGGCCACAGCCGGAGGTCGGCGTGGTCAGCCGCACGCGCAGCGTCACGGCAGCGCGCCGCCGCGCGTTGCAGGGCTGCGCGGTCTCGCTACGCCCGCTAGCCTCCCCCCGAGGTCCAAGCTCCGGCCCACGCACGCCGTGAGGCGTGGAACCGTGCCCCGGAGCCACCCCGGGTGCACACGCCAGGGGGTCCTGCCATGTCAGCGCACCACGATCCGTCCCAGGTTCCGCCCGTCCCCTTCCGCGTCGACGTCGACCTCGTGGACGCGACGGTGGCAGTCGCCGGGGAGCTGGACCGCGAGCACGTGCACCTGCTGCTCGACGCGCTCTCCGCGCTCGACGACGGGGCGCCCCGCCGCTGGTCGGTCGACGCCGCCGAGGTCGTCTTCTGCGACGCGGCGGGGCTGCGCGCCCTGGTGACCGCCCACCACCTCGCGCGCAGGCACGGGTGCACGCTGGTGGTGGAGCGGCCGAGCCCCTGCCTGCACCGGCTGATCCTGCTCGTAGGGCTGGAGCAGATGCTCGACCTCCGGCCGGCCGGGCCTGCGCCGAGGGCGGCGGCCGACGGGCGCCGCCCGCTGCCCCACAGCGGTCCGCTCCGGGTGGGGCACCCCGTGCGCGCCGTCCCGACCAAGGTCTGAGACCCCGGCTACTGGACGGGCGCTCCCGGCGGGGGGAGGCGGTGCACCTGCTGCTCGTCGACCGAGGCCACACCGGTGACCGCGCTCAGCGCGCCGAGCGTGCTCCGGGGCACCGAGCCGGTGATGATCCCGAGCCCGTCGAGGACCTGGTCGACGTGCATCCCGCGGGCGCGCAGCCCCTGCACCACGCCGTCGAGCGCACTCAGGTGCCGGTCGTCCACGGTCACGCTGACCCGGGTCATGGCCCCGACGCTACAAGGAACCCGCGGGACCGGGAACCGTTCACCGCGGCGCCAGCACCAGCCCGCTGCCGGCGTCGACCGACGGCTGGAGGAGGCGCTCGCCCTCCTGGACCAGCGTGGCCCACAGCTCCAGCCCCCGCCGTCCCGTCGCCTCGGCCCAGAGCGCGGCGACCCCGGCGACGTGCGGCGTCGCCATGCTGGTGCCGCTGATCGTGTTGTAGCGCTGCGGCATCGGCCACGCCGAGCAGACGTCGGCCCCGGGGGCGGCGACGTCGACCTGCCCGCCCCGCCCGGGGAGGCTGCGGGCGGAGAACCAGGCCGGGGCCAGCCCCTGGTCCAGCGCCCCGACCGCCAGGATCTCCGGGCTGTTGGCCGGGGCGCCGACGAACCCCCAGGAACCCGCCCGCCGGTCGGCGTTGTTGCCGGCCGCGGCCACGACCAGCGACCCCTGGGCGAGCGCCCGGCGGCCGGCGGCCGAGTACGGCGGGTGGGCCTCGGGCACGTCGGCGCCCAGCGACATGGAGATCACCGGGCAGCGGTTCGTCACCGCCCAGTTCATCCCGGCGAGGATGCCCGCGTCGGTGCCGCTGCCGTCGTCGCCGAGCACCTTCCCGGCGAAGATCTCCGCCTCGGTGGCGACGCCGTAGCGCGGCCCCGACGGCGGGGTGCGCGGTCCGCAGGCGGTGCCGATGCAGTGCGTGCCGTGGCCGTGCCCGTCCTGCGGCCCCTCGCCGGCCACGAAGGACCGGGCCGTGACCGCGCGCCCGGCGAAGTCGGGGTGGGCCAGGTCGAGCCCGGTGTCGAGCACGGCGACCCGGATGCCGCGCCCGGACCAGGAGGAGGCGTCGGCTCCGACGGCCTGCACGCCCCAGGTCGCCTGGCGCGTGTCCTCGAACCGCGCCGCCGGCCCGGCGGGCTCCGCCGGGGCGGCCAGGAGACGGCCGGTGAGGTCGGCGACGCCGTCGCGGTAACCGCGGGCGTAGCTCGCGGTGCCCTGGTCGAGCACGTGGTGCACCAGCTCCGGGGAGACCGAGAGGACCGGCCGACCCCCGTCCGCCGCCGCCAGTACGCCGACCTGGGCCGGGTCCGCGGCCACGACGGCGATCCCCAGCGCGGCGAAGACCACCGCGGCGGTTCCCCGCAGCACCTCCGGGGGGACGACTCCGTCGGCGAAGTCGCGCGAGTCGGCAACGTCCCGGAGCCCTGCCCGGCCCCAGTCGACCGCGCCGTCGCCGTCGGCGAGGACCAGCACCTGCCGGCCGGTGGTGCGGGTCAGCGGGCCGACCGCCCCGTGGCGCACGCTGCCCGGCTCCGCCGGTCCCTCCGGATCGATCACTGCTCCCCCTCCCCGCCGTGGCGGACCGCCGCGACGGCGTCTCGACCGCTGACCGCCGCGAGCGGCCGGTGACGACAGGGTTCCGGAGAGTGGGCGTCGCCGCCAGCCGACCGCCCAGCCACCGTGGGCTCAGCCGGCGATCACCGCCGGGTCCATCCACATGACCTCCCAGACGTTGCCGTCCGGGTCGGTGAAGCTCGCGCCGTACATGGCGCCGTGGTCCTGCGCCGGGAGCCAGGGCTTCCCGCCGGCCGCGATGGCGGTGGACACCAGCCGGTCGACCTCCTCGCGGCTGTCCGCCGACAGGCAGGTGAGCACGGAGGTCGCCTGCGCCGGGTCGCCCACCTCGCCCGCGACGAAGTCGGCGAACCGGTCGCGGGTCAGCAGCATGACCGCGATGTTCTCCTCGATCTGGTAGGAGACGGTCCGGTCGTCGGAGAACTGGTCGTTGCGGCGGAAGCCGAGCGCCCCGTAGAAGGCGTCGGCGCGGTCGCGGTCGGACACCGGCAGGTTCACGAAGATCATGCGCACGGGAGCTCCTCGGCTGGTGGTGGTCCGGCGCCGTCGGCCGGGCTCGCGGGTAGGACGACGGAACCGGCCTGAACTCATCGCCGCGGCTGCCGGCGGTCAGGCCGGGGCTGCGTCCGCTCCCCCGGCCCGGGCGCGGACCTCCCGCGGCCCGCCGATCTCGTGGCCGTCGTCGCACACCAGCGCGACCCGGACGGCGCCGCCGCAGTCGCGGTGCTCGAGCGCCAGCGGCGGCGGGCCGCCGGCGAGGTGGCGGTCCCCCCACGCCATGAGGGCGACGAGCGTCGGGTAGAGGTCGCGGCCCTTGTCGGTGAGCCGGTACTCGTGGCGCTGCCGCTCCCCCTCGGCGCGGTAGGGCTCCCGGGTGAGCACCCCCTCGCGGACCAGCGTGGCCAGCCGGTCGGTGAGGACCGCCTTCGGCGCGCCGAGCGCCTGCTGCAGGTCGGCGAACCGCCGGACGCCCAGGAAGGCCTCCCGCAGGACGAGCAGGCTCCACTTCTCCCCGACGACGGCGAGCGTGCCGGCGACGGAGCAGCGGGACCGGTCGAACGTGGCGTCGCTCACGGGTGTGAGGATAACCATGCTGGGTTCGCTTGCCGAACCGCGCGCGGAGGAGCAGAGTTCAGGGTGCGAACCCAGGAGGCGGACGGTCTCCGGCCGGCCCGCCCGGCCCCCTGCAGCGCTCGCTCGCACCACCACCGCTGCTCCGGAAGGACACGCCATGACCCGCCTCCGCACCGTCCTTGCCCGTCGGCACGCCGTCCGCGCGCACCTGCGCGAGGAGCGCGCACTCGCCCGTGCGCTGGCCACCGCGCCGACCCTCGAGTCCGCGCACGAGATCGCTGCGCTCGGCGCCCGCCGCTGACCGCGGCACCGGCGCCTCGTCGCTGAGCCGCACCGGCGCCCCGCCCCGGCGGGGCGCCGCCAGGCGCGCTGCTCAGCCGCGCGGCTGCACGGTGCTCGCGGCGAGGAAGGGGTCGCCCTCCCACTCCGCGTACGCGTCGTCCGGCAGGTCGGTGCCCAGCTGCTGCTCCAGCTCGGTCAGCTCGAACTCCTCGGTGGGCTCCGCGCCCAGGGCGACGACCTGGCCGGGCTCGAGGTCGGGCATCTCCTCCTCGGTGATGACGAGGATCGGCTCGACGTCGTCGCCGGTGAGGGTGAAGGCGACCGGCGAGACGATGCGGCCGACCTCGCCGACGAGGGTGACCTCGAGCCCGGTGTAGCCGTCGAGGTCCTCGCGGAAGTCCGCCGTGTACTCCCCGTCGTACGGGTCCTCCAGGTCGTCGGAGGGCCGCACGTCGACGTCGGCCGCGGTGGTGTCGTCCACCTCGTCCTCGCCGCAGCCGGCCAGGGCGGCACCGGAGAGCAGCGCGGCAAGCAGGACGGCGGGGGTCCGACGGCGCAGGGTCGGGCCCGATCGCGTCACCGAGGTCACCCCTCTCCCGGAACCGGGGCGGGCGCCACGGGGCTGGGCCGGCTGGTCGTCATGTCGGTGTCCTCTCGGCGGCTCGGAGGTGCGCGGCGGTGCGCCGCCGACCGGGATGCTGCCCCGGGCCGGCCCGGAGCATCACCACACCGCCGCGTTCGTCACCGCATCGCAAAGACGCCGCCCCGGGCGCGGTGACCCCGCCGGGCGGCCGGCACGGCCCCACCGCTCCGGTCCCGGGGTGCGTTGCCGGTTCCGCCGGCCGGCCCCCGGGGTCCCGTCGGCGCTGTGTGACGACGCCGTGGCGAATCGGTCCCCGACCGCATGCCCGTCGCACCGCGGGGCACGCCGGTCCCCTCAGGCCGCGGCGGGCCGGTGGCCGCCCCCACGGCTGCGCCACGCCCGCCGACCCGAGGACGCCCCACCATGACCTGGCTCAAGCGCACCGCTGCCGCCCTCGGCGTGTTCGTCGTGCTCCTGCTCGTCTACGGGGTCCTGGTCGAACCGCGCCTGCTGCTCGACGAGGAGCGGGCACGGGTCCCGCTCCCCCAGCTGGCCGAGACGGCCGACGGCACGCTGGTCGGCATGGTCTCCGACCCGCAGATCGGCATGTGGTGGGCCAACGAGGGCATGGTCGGCCGCGCCGTGGAGGAGCTGGTCGACGCCGACCCGGACCTCGCCCTCCTCGGCGGCGACTACGTCTACAGCCGGGACCCGGGCATCCCGCAGCAGGTCGAGACGGTCATGGACCTGCTGCAGCCGCTGGTCGACTCCGGCATCCCGACCTACGCCGTGCTCGGCAACCACGACCACGCGGTGGAGGCCGTCGACGAGCTGGTCAGCGCCTTCGAGGCGGCCGGCATCACGGTGCTCCGGAACGAGGCAGCCGCCGTGCCCGGAACCGGCGAGGGCCCCGACGCCCTGCACGTCGTGGGCATCGGGGCGGCGTGGCCCGGCGAGGTCGACGTGGACGCCGCCCTCGCCGAGGTGCCCGACGGCGCCCCTCGGGTCGTGCTGATGCACAACCCCACGGTCTTCCCCGAGCTCCCCGCCGGCACGGCGCCGCTCGCGCTGGCCGGCCACACCCACTGCGGCCAGGTGGCCCTGCCGGGGACCCCGCGGTGGTCCTACCTGGGGCTCACGGAGGAGGAGGAGGTCGTCGCCGACGGCTGGGCCCCCGAGGGGTACGGCGCGGTAGGCAACCGCATGTTCGTCTCCTGCGGCCTGGGGTTCAGCACGGTGCCGGTGCGGATCAACGCCGCACCGCAGCTGGTCCTGTTCGAGCTGCGATCGGATGGGTGAGCCGGGCAGCACGGCGCGGACGTCACCCGTCCCAGCGCCAGCCGGCGTCCTCCACCAGGCAGCGCAGCCCGGTGCGGCGCTCCACATCACGCTCGGCGGCCCGCCGCAGCACGGCCCCGTCGGCAAGGGGGACGCCGGCGGCGGCCAGCCGGTCCGTTCGCGGCGGCGGCGGACCCTCGGCGCCGGCGACCTCGAACCGCCCCCCGGCCGCCGTCGCGAGGTAGCGCCCGATGACCCGGCGCACGGGCTCGACCGCCGCCGCCGGGGGGCGCACCGGCTCGGCGACGGCCGAGCACAGCAGCAGGAGCGCGTCGTCGAGCCGGGCGATGGCCACCGGAGCGGCGGCCTCGGTGCTGCGGCTGCGGAAGAAGTGCAGGACCGGGTAGGCCAGGTGCTGCTCGGCAACGGACGCCAGCTGCGCCGGGAGCTGCAGGAGGTGCTGGGTCAGCACGGGGCTGAAGCGGTCCCCCTCCCAGCAGATGAGCAGCATCTCCTCGGCGCTCTCGCCGCGCGCGTGCAGCTGGGTGGCCAGCGCCCGGCGCTCGACGACGGCGGACATCACCGAGAACAGGTAGGTGATCGCCAACGTCATGAGCGCCAGCCCGCTGAACGCGGCGACCGCGGCGGCCACCCGCGAGGTGGGCGTCGTGGCGACGAAGTCCCCCACGCCCAGCGTGGAGATCGCCGTGCCCGCGAAGTAGACCGTGTCCAGCGCCGAGGCCGGGCGGGCGGGGTCGGCGTCGGCGTCGGCGACCGACCCGCTGCCCAGGAAGACCAGCGACCAGCCCAGCCAGAACAGCGCCACCCAGAGGACGACGGTGGCGAGCACGAGGAGCGGCCCGGCGGCGGAGAGCAGCCGCGACCGGCCGGCCCGGCTTTCCCGGCGCAGGCGCAGCAGCCGCCGCCACCCGGCGTCGAGCACCCGACGGGTCAGCGGACCGGCGCCCTCGCCCAGGGTGAACGTCGTCGTCACCACGTCCCACGCCACGAGAGCCACGAGCAGCAGGCCCGCCCCGACCCCCAGGACGGGCCCGGCACCGCTCACGTCCCCGCACCGCCGCCGGCGGGTGCGGAGGCCACGGACATCGTTCGCACGGTTCCTCCCTCGCCGGCGCACGGGACGGCCGGCCGTCCTCGCCGGTATCCGCCGGCGCACCGGGCGACCCGCGACGTCACGAACTCGTCACGTCCCCACCCGGCCCGTGACCCGAACGGGG
The DNA here is from genome assembly GCF_054050775.1 of Blastococcus sp. SYSU DS0533. Taxonomy (NCBI): domain Bacteria; kingdom Bacillati; phylum Actinomycetota; class Actinomycetes; order Geodermatophilales; family Geodermatophilaceae; genus Blastococcus; species Blastococcus sp. SYSU DS0533. The sequence goes on from NZ_JBJGZZ010000013.1 coordinate 34,532, forward strand.
CCCGGTGACTAGTTCCCGCCGGCGTGGGCAGACTGACCGGCATGTCCCGGTCCGTGCTCATCATCGAGGACGACCCGCGGATCCGGCGCATGCTGCAGCTGACCCTGCAGCGCGAGGGTCTGGAGGTCATCGAGGCAGCCAGCGGCGAGGACGGCCTGGCCCGGCTCGCCGAGAGGTCCTTCGACATCGTCCTGCTCGACCTGATGCTCCCCGGGAAGGACGGCTTCGAGGTGTGCCGGGAGATCCGCCGCTCCTCGAACGTCCCCGTCATCATGCTCACGGCCCGGTCGGACAGCCACGACGTGGTCGCCGGCCTCGAGGCGGGGGCCGACGACTACGTGTCCAAGCCTTTCGTCGTCAAGGAGCTCTCCGCCCGCATCCGGGCACTGGCCCGCCGCACCCGCGCCCCGGAGCCGCGCGTGCACCTGACCGTCGGCGACCTGGAGATCTCGCCCGCCGAGGGCACCATCACGCGCAACGGCGAAATGCTCAACCTGACCCGCACGGAGTTCCGCCTGCTCTGCGAGCTCGCGGTCGACCCCGGCCGGGTGCTCAGCCGGGAGGAGTTGCTCGAGCGGGTCTGGGGCTACGACTACTTCGGCGACTCCCGGCTCGTCGACGTCCACGTCCGCCGGCTCCGGAAGAAGATCGAGCCGGACCCGTCGAACCCGACGCTGGTGACGACCGTCCGGGGCATGGGCTACCGGGTTCCTGGGTGACCGCGCCGGTCGACGGGGCCGCCTCCCCCGGCGCGGGTGCACCGGTGCGCCGCGCCCCGTACCGGCTGGCCACCCTGCGGGCCCGGGCCACCGTCGCCTTCACCGCCGTGACCCTGCTCCTGTCGACGGTCCTGGCGGTCGCCGTGTGGGTGGCGGTGTCGCAGTTCCTCCTCCTGCAGCGCGAGCGGGTCACCCTGGTGCAGACCTCCGACAACGCCGCCCAGGTGCAGCGCTCGCTGGCCACCGAGGGGCTCGACGTCGCCCAGGTGCTCGCCCAGCTGCCGCGCGAGACGGGCTCCACCTCGCTGCTCGTCGACGCCGGCGCCTGGACGACCACGTCGCTGCTGGTCGGCCGCGACGACCTGCCCGAGGAGCTCCGCGAGCTGGCCGTCGCGGGCACGCCCGTCCGGCAGCGCATCGAGCTCAACGGCGAGACGGTGATGGCCGTCGCGGTGCCGCTGGCCGAGCTCGGGTCGGCCTACATCGAGGTCTTCCCGCTGTCCGAGCTCGACCGGACCTACCGGGTGCTCGGCACCGTCCTCGCCGTCGCGGTGCTCGGATCGGTCCCGCTGGCCCTCGTGGTCGGGTGGTGGGTCACCGGCCCCACGCTGCGCCCCCTGGACCGGATCTCCGCCGCGGCGGCCGCCGTCGCCGCCGGCGCGCTCGACACCCGCATCGACCCGCGCGGCGACCCGTCGCTCACCCCCATCGCCGCGTCGTTCAACCAGACCGCCGAGGCGCTCGAGCAGCGGGTCCGCAGCGACGCCCGATTCGCGGCCGACGTCAGCCACGAGCTGCGCAGCCCGCTGACCACGATGGTGGGCGCGCTGGACCTGGTCGAGGCGACCGCCGACCCGGGCGACGCCGAGCAGGCCGAGGCGCTGGCCCTCCTGCGCTCGGAGGTGGAGCGGTTCGAGCGCCTGGTCGCCGACCTGCTGGAGATCTCGCGGGCCGACGCAGGGAGCACCGACGTCGTGCTGGAGCCCCTGCAGCTGGCCGCGCTCACCCGCGAGGTGGTGACCCGGCACCGGCTGGACGGCGCGACCGCGGCGCTGCTCACCGTGCACCCGGGCGCCGAGGGGGTGCTGGTGTGCGCGGACAAGCGCCGCCTGGAACGGGTGCTCGGCAACCTGCTGGACAACGCCGACAAGCACGGCGGGGGCGTCACCGCGGTCGCGGTCACGCGGGACGGCGACCTCGCGCGGGTGACCGTGGACGACGCCGGACCGGGCGTCGCCGAGGCCGACCGCGACCGGATCTTCGAGCGCTTCGCGCGGGGGGCGGGCAGCGTCCGCACCCGCACCGAAGGAGCCGGGCTCGGGCTGGCCCTCGTCCACCGCCACGTCCGCCTGATGGGGGGCGCGGTGCACGTCCAGGACGCTCCCGGTGGTGGCGCCCGGTTCGTGGTGGCACTGCCCGTGGAGGAGGGGCCGTGAAGGTGCTCGCCGTCGTGCTGTGCGTCCTCGCGGCCCTCACCGGGTGCGGCGTCGACCCGCAGCCGCAGCCCGAGCGGATCGCCGTCCCCACCGCGCCGCCCGGCACCGTCACCCCGCAGGCCGACGACGCCGGGCCGGAGGTCGTCGTCTACTTCGTGCGCGGGGCCGACCTGGCCCCGGTCGCCCGGGAGACGTCGGACGCCACCCCGGAGAGCGCCGTCGCCCTGCTCGCGACCGGACCCACGCGCACGGAGGTCATCGGGGGCCTGCGCACCGCCGTGGCGCCGCAGTCCATCGTCGCGGACGAGGGTCTGCCCGGGGGGATCACGGCGGTGAGCGTCACCCGGGAGTTCGCCGGGATCACCGGTGGCAACCAGCTGCTCGCCGTGGCCCAGGTGGTCTGGACGCTCACCGAGCTGCCCGGCACCACGCGGGTGCGCTTCCTGATCGACGGCTCGCCGCTCGAGGTGCCCACGGACGCCGGGCTCTCCGACGGGCCGGTCGGCCGTGACCACTTCATGTCGGTCGCCCCTCCCGGCGCCGCCCCGACCTCGGGCACCGGCCCGGCGAGCGAGGACTGACCCGTGCACCACGTCAACCCGGCCCGTCGCCTGTGGCGGCTCATGCGCAGCGCCCTGTGGCCGATCCCCCTGCTGACGGTCACGCTCGCCGTCGCACTCGGCATCGGGATGCCTTTCGTGGACGGCCACCTCGGCACCGGCGGCCCCGCGTCGCCGCTGAGCTTCGTGTTCGGCGGCGGCCCGGCCGCGGCGCGCGACCTGCTGTCGGCCATCGCGGGCTCGCTGATCTCGGTGACCGGTGTGATCTTCTCGCTCACCGTCGTCGCGTTGCAGCTGGGCAGCAGCCAGTACTCCCCCCGTCTGCTGCAGACCTTCGCCACCGACCGCGTCGTGCAGCTCAGCCTGGCCCAGCTGACCGGGACCTTCGTCTACGCCCTGACCGTCCTGCGGACCGTGCGGACGGCGGAGGCCGCGGTCGGCGAGGACTCGTTCGTCCCCCGGCTGTCGATCACGCTGGCGTTCGTCTTCGCCCTGGGCAGCGTGACGGCCCTGGTCGTGTTCCTCGGCCACCTGGCCCGATCCCTGCGCGTGGAGACGATGCTGCGCGACGTCCACGCCGAGGCCACCCTGGCGGTCCGCGACGAGGAGGAGCCCGAGGACACCCCGGGCCGCCCGGAGGGCCGGGCGACCCCGGTCGAGGCGACCCGCAGCGGCTTCGTGGTCCGGGTCGACGCCCGGCGCCTGGCGCGCGCGGCCCGCGACGCGGGTGTGGTCCTCGCCCTCTCCCCCCGCACGGGCGACGCCGTCGTCGCCGGCACACCGCTGGCCGAGGCCTGGCGGCGCGCCGGCGACACCGGCGGCGACCCCTCGGCGCTGCGCGATGCGGTGAACGACGCCGTGAAGCTCTCCTACGAGCGCAGCCCCGAGCACGACCCGGCCTACAGCCTCCGCAAGATCGTCGACATCGCCGGCCGGGCGCTGTCGCCGGGGATCAACGACCCGACGACCGCCGTGCACGCCCTGTCCCACGTCTCGGCGTTGCTCGGCGACCTCCTCCCCCGCCGGAGCAGCCTCCGTGCCTGGCGGGACGAGGACGGCACGGTGCGGCTGCTCGTGCCGCGGTGGACCGCCGAGGAGCTGCTCTCCCTGGGCTTGGAGGAGCCGCTGCAGTACGCCTCCGGGCAGCCGGCGGTGCTGCGCCGGATCGCCGGCCTGCTGCACGAGCTGGCGTGGCGGGTGCGCGGCGAGGGCCTGGACTCCTCGCTGCGCGCCCTGCTCGACCGCACCGTGGACCAGGCGCTGGAGAGCACGTCGATCGACAACCGCGAGACGAGCGCCTGGCGCGCGGCGGTCGAGGACGCCCTGGCGGGCCGCTGGTCGCCCGCCCGGCGGCTCAGCCCCCGATCGCCGACGTCGGACGGGCCGGCTGGGTGAACGCCGGGTCGTCGATGCCGTGCCCGGCTGCCTCGCCGGCGATCGCGGCGCGGAAGCGGTCGGCGTCGGTCGCGCCGGCCCGCAGGGCGCCGCGCAGGTCGGGCTCCTCCCCGGGCGAACGGGCAGTGGCGCACCTGCCCGTCGGCGGTGGGCCGGACGCGGTCGCAGGCGCCGCACAACGGCCGGAGCGCTGCCGCGGGTCGGCTCCGGGTCAGTCGGTGGCCTGGCGGCCGTGGTGGTCGACGAGCACGGAGCCCCTGCGGGTCACGGTCCTGGTCACAGCTGCGGACGCACCCCGGCCTCCTCGATGAGCTCCTCCGGCGCGAGCGGCCCCTCGCCCGCGATCGCGGCCTTCCCCGGCCCGCGACGGCCCAGCGGCAGCACGGTCTTCTCCTTCACGCCCTCGAGCTCCAGGGCGAAGGCGGCGTAGACGGCCAGCGCAGCGAGTGCCACCCCGACCCAGCCCGCGGCGGTCTTCCACCCGGCGGAGCCGGTCAGCTCGTAGATCCCGGTGACGATGAACCGGCTCCCCGCCAGGCCCATCACCGCGGCCGGCACGATCTTGCTGCCGTAGGCCGCGGCGGCCGGCACGAACATCGTCACCCCGGCGATCAGCAGGAACACGCCGAGCCCTTGGCTGGCCGCACCGGGCGGCGTGGTCAGCGTGGTGAGGCTGGCGACCGCCCAGGTGCCGCTCAGCACCCCCATCCCGGTGGCGGCCACCGGGTCGCGGCTGAGGAAGCCGAAGACGGCGGCGAGCAGTTGCAGCGGGGCGGTGGCGAGGAGCGCCGAGTACCCGGCCACCCGCCCCTCCGCGGCCGGGATCCAGCCGAGCTGAACCGCGCTGAACATCGTGGTGGCCAGCGCCAGGGCGAGGAAACCCAGCGGGAGGGGGGTGGCCAGCGGGCGCAGCACGACCTGGGTGCCGGCCGCGGACGTCGGGGCCGCGCTCAACTGACCAGCGCCTGGGTCGCGGATTCCTTGAGCTTCCCGTTGGCCCAGCGCACCTGGCGCAGGGTGTCGGGGTGGCAGCTCTTCGCCAGCTCGAGCAACTCCTTCTTGCGCGCGCCCTGGGCGGCCTGCGCCAGCAGCTCCCAGTCCAGGGAGACCCCGGAGGCCTCGCGGTAGATGTGCCGCAGGTCGGCCAGCAGGAGCAGCCCCGGCTCCGGCCGCCGGCCCATCAGGTCCGAGGCCTTCTGCCGGGTCTTCTCCAGGATCGTCGGGTCACCTTCGGGCTCGGGGTCCAGGTCCAGGCCGAAGTCCTTCCCCATCTCGGTCAACCGGCGGACGTGGTCCTGAGACCAGCGGGCGATGTCCCGGGCCACGTGGAAGACCTCGTGGTCGGCCTTGTGCCGGTCGGACATCGCCAGCAGCGCGCCGGCGAGGTGGTTCTCCGAGCGGTGCAGCTCCTCGATCGCCAGGTGCAGCTTCACCGGGCACCTCCGGTCACGGTCGCGAGCTCCTCGGTGGACAGGGCGGCCTCGCCGCCGGTGGTCGGTGGCACGCCGTCGCTGACCGGCCGCGACCCCGTCGTCGTCGGCGCCGGGGACGGGCCGTCGGCCTTCTCCAACCGCTGCACCGCGGCCGCCGCCGTCTTGAAGATCGGCTGCTTGGAGGCCGGGTCCCAGTCGGTGATGGTGAGCTCGTTGGCCGCCCGCCCGCGCTTGCCGTCCGGTTCGTGGCCGGAGGGTTCGTCCCAGTAGCCGTAGTGGAAGGGGAGGAAGACGACTCCGGGGCGGATGCCGCTGACGCGGAGCTTCGCCTCCACGCGGCCCCGCAGTGTGCTGATCTCCAGCAGGTCGCCCTCGGCGAAGCCGCGGTCGGCGGCGTCGCTGGCGGACATCTCGACCCACACCTCCGGGGCGGCCTTCTGCAGCTGCGGCGCGCGTCCGGTCTTGGTCCGGGTGTGGAACTGGTACAGCGTGCGGCCGGTGATCAGCTGGAACGGGTAGTCCTCGCTGATCACCTCGTGCGGCGGCACGTACTCGGCGGCCTTGATGACGGCCTTGCCCGAGGGGTTCATCGCCTTGTACTCCACGGGCGAGAGCGGCGCCCCGGTGACCAGGTCACGGCCGTAGCTCTCGCAGTAGCTCGGGTCGGACCAGAACTGCCCGTCGACGTAGATGCGCTCGGTGCCGTCGGGGTGCTGGTCGTTGCACGGCCACTGGATGCCGCTGCCGCCGCGCAGCTTGTCGTAGGACAGGCCGGTGTAGTCGCACGGCCGGCCGCGGGTGCACTCCTTCCACCCCTCGAAGGCGTCCTCGGGGGTGGACCACTTGACCAGGGGCGCGCCGTCCTTGTCCCGCAACCCCATGCGGTGGGCGAAGTCGACGAAGATGTCCAGGTCGGGCTTCGCCTCGCCGGGGGGCTCGACCGCCTTCTCCGACAGGTGCACCGTCCGGTCGACGTTGGTGAAGGTGCCGGTCTTCTCGCCCCAGGTGGCGGCCGGCAGGACGACGTCGGCCAGCTGCGCCGTCTCGGACAGGAAGATGTCCTGCACGACCAGGAAGAGCCGCTCCTGGGACAGGACCTCCCGGATGCGGCCCAGTTCGGGCAGCGAGACCGCCGGGTTGGTGGCCTGCACCCACATGAACCGGATCGAGCCCTCCTCTGCGTACCGGAACATCTGCATCGCGTGGGTGGGCGGCGAGTAGTGCGGGATGTCCATCGGGTCGACGTTCCAGACCCGCGCCAGGTCCTGGATGTGCTCGTCGTTGGACCAGTTGCGGAACGCCGGCAGGTCGCCGTCCGCGCCGCACTCACGGGTGTTCTGCGCGGTCGGCTGCCCGTTCATCTGCAGGATCCCGCACCCGGGCTTGCCGAGCATGCCGCGGATGATGTGGATGTTGTTGACCTGCACGGCGGCGGCAGTGGCCTGGTTGGCCTGGTAGAAGCCCTGGAGCACCGAGGACATGAGCCGCTCGGCGGTACCGATGATGCGGGCGGCCTCGCGGATCTGCGCCACCGGCACGTCGCAGACCTCGGCGGCCAGCTCGGGCGGGTAGTCCTGGACACGCTCGGCCAGCTCCTCGAAGCCGACCGCGTGCTGCTCCACGTAGTCGACGTCGACCCAGCCGTTGTCGATGATCTCGTGCAGCAGCGCGTTGGCCAGCATGACGTTCGTGCCCGGCCGCGGGGCGAGGTGGACGGTGGCGTACCGGGCCACGGGTGTCTCCCGGGGGTCGATGCAGATGACCTTCGGGGGGTTGGGACCGGCCAGCCGGTCGAGGATGCGCGTCCAGAGCACCGTCTGGGTCTCGGCCATGTTGTGGCCGTACAGGGCGATGACGTCGGCGTGGTCGATGTCGGTGTAGGAGCCCGGCTGCCCGTCGCAGGCGAACGACTCCTTCAGCGCCGCCGCGGCCGTCGCGGTGCACAGCCGGGTGTTGCCGTCGACGTGGTTGGTGCCGATGCCGCCGTGCGCGATCAGCCCCAGGGTGTAGTACTCCTCGAGGAACAGCTGCCCGGTGGTGTAGAAGCTGACCGCGCTCGGCCCCTGCTCCGCCAGCAGCTCCTTGCACCGGCCGACGACCGCCTCCATCGCGGTGTCCCAGTCGGTCTCGACGAGTTCTCCGTCGCGGCGGATCAGCGGCTTCGTGAGCCGGTCGGGCGAGTTGTTCGCCTGCCAGCCGAAGAGGTCCTTCGGGCCCAGCCGGCCGTGGTTCACCCGGTCGACGGCGCGGCCCCGGACGCCGACGATCCGGTCGTCCTTCACGGCGATGTCCAGGCCGTCGCCGTTGGAGTGCAGGATCGTCGCCGACTGCACCCAGCGGTCGACGTCGGCCTCGGTGAGACCGTCGGCCAGGTGGGTGTCCACCCGGGTGGGCCACTGCTCGCCGGGGCCGTAGGGCGTCCGGGTGCCCCACGGTTCGGCGATCCGGTCGATGCGCGCCACGTGCGTCCTCCGGGAGTTCGATGTCGGGCGGGATGTCGCGCAGGTGGTACCGGCGCGCGGTGCCGCGCCGGTGACGGCCTGCGGCCAGCGCGCCGGCGGGTTGCTGCACCGGCTGCAGGCCCACCGTTCCCGCAGGTGGGCGTGGGAAACGGCGCCACCGGACCCACGGGGACGGCTGACACGACATCGTCATGAACGCCACCGCGCCGTGGGCAGGAGGTCACCGCTCGTGCTGGTGGGACCCCGCGACGCCGTCCAGCGCGGACCCGGTGCCGTACTTCTCCGCCGGGATGACGCTCAGGGAGCCGTCGCTCTCGAGGACCACCGCGGCCACGGCGGACAGGTCCCCGGCTCCCGAGGAGCGGACCGCCTGGTGGATCTCCGAGACGCCGACCCGCACCTCCCGCATCCGGTCGTGCAGCAGCTCGCCGTCCTGCAGCACCAGGGTCGGCCGAGACGTCACCACCGCTCGCAGTCCGGGCCAGCGCACCGTCAGCCAGGCGACCACCGCCTGGAGCAGGGCGAGCAGGCCGAGGGCCACCGCGCCTTCGGTCCACGCGACGTCGCTGCTGAGCAAGATGGTGGCGAGCGTCGAACCCAGCGCGACCGTGACCACGAGGTCGAATGCGTTGAGCTTGGTCAGCGTCCGCTTTCCGGAGACCCTGAGGACCACGACGACGGTGACGTAGGCCGCCGCCCCCACCGCGAGCACCCGGACGACGTCGGACCAGTTGTCGAACCACATGACCGGCCCCTACCCCTCCGACCCCGGCGACGACGCGGACGCGTCCCGATCGCGCCGCGGGACGTCCTTCCCGGTCTCCTGCTCCTCGTCCTCCTCCTCGTCGTCCCCTTCGCCTTGGCCCTGCTGACCGGCCACCTTGCGGTAGAGGACCCGCCCCGGGGTGGCGGTCAGGCCGTGCACCGCCGTGCTCGCGGCGACCACCAGGCTGCCGGCGGCGAGGACGACCGGGTCCATCGAGGGCAGGCGCTCGGACTCCAGGGTCAGGTAGAAGAGCGCCGAGACACCGATCGGGCCGAACCAGCCCAGGTGGACCGCGTCCGGCCGCCCCAGCCCCAGCGGCTTGCGCAGCAGGTAGACGACGGGCAGCCGGCGCAGCAGCAGCACGGCGGCGGCCAGGGCGAGCCCGCTCCAGCCCAGCGCCCGCCACTCCGACCACGGCAGCACCGCGCCGAACGCCACGAACAGCGGCAGCACGACGAATCGGTTCACCGCCTCGTCGATGCGCACGTCGGCGGTGCGCTCCCGCCCGGTGCTGACCGCGTTGAAGGCCAGCCCGCAGACGAAGACGGCGAGGATGCCGTCGACGTGGATCAGCCCGCTGACGCCGAGCACGGCGAAGGCGAGCACCACGGTGAAGACCAGCTCCGGTCCGGGGTCGGTCGACCCGTGGTCGGCGCCGGCCCGCAGCGCCCGGCCGCCGAGCCAGCCGAGGAGGGCGCCGGCGAGCACGGCCCCGGCCACCTCCCACAGCGATTCCAACAGCGCATCCTCCATCGCCAGCGGACCGGCGACGGCGATCGCGACCAGTACCAGCGGCAGGGCCAGCCCGTCGTTGGCCCCCGACTCCAGGGAGAGGACCTGGCGGTCGCGGCCGGGGATGTCCTGCTCGGCGGGCTCCCCCGTGGCGACGTTCGAGGCGAGCACCGGATCGGTGGGGGCCAGCGCGGCCCCGATGAGCGCCGCGGCGCCCAGGCCGACGCCCAACGTCAGGGCAGCCAGCCCGGCGCTGACCAGCGCCATCACGGGCATCACGACCAGCAGGAGCAGGGTCACCGGCCGCCACCGCGACCGGGCCGTGCCGAACGGGTACCGCAAGGCGATGGACATCACGGAGACGGCCAGCAGCAGCCGGGCGGCGGTGTGCAGCCAGGCGTGGTCGGCCAGCAGCTCGGGTAGCGGGAGCACGCCCAGCGCCGCCGGGCCGAGGACGACGCCGATCGCCAGGGCGAGCAGCGGCTCGCTCACCGGGAACCGCCGGATGGTCGTCGACCAGGCGGCAGCGACGAGCGCCAGGGCGCCCGCCGCCGTCAGCAGGACGTCGACGGTCACCGCGCCCTCCCCGGCCGGGCCCCGTGCACCGCCACGTGGCTCAGCCCAGGGAGCTGATCAGGTCGCGGCAGGCCGCCTCGCACCGGCGGCAGGCCTCGGCGCAGACCCGGCAGTGCGCGTGCATCTCGGCGTGCTGGGCGCACTCGTCACCGCATGCCTTGCACGCGGTGGCGCAGGCCTCGAGGACCGCGCGGGTCAGGTTGGCGTCGTAGCCGGTGTGCCGGGAGAGGACCCGCCCGGTGGCGTCGCAGATGTCGGCGCAGTCGGCGTTGGTGCGGATGCACTTCGTCAGCTCCGCGACCGAGTCCTCGCTGAGGCAGGCGTCGGCGCAGGCGGTGCAGGCCTGGGCGCACTCGAAGCACGCCTCGATGCACGCCAGCAGCTTCTGCCGGTCCACCCCACCGAGGTCCTTCGGGTACGTGTCGAGCATCTGCGCGGCGACGGTCATGTCGGGTTCCTCCACGGTGTCGGCCCGGGCGCGGTCGCGACCGGGGGCTCTCGCCGGTGGCGCCCCTACCCCCGCCGTCCACCGGCGTACGCGGCCCGGCGTATGACGATTCCGTGACGAGCGGGCACGTGCGCGGTGCTCAGCCCCGCTCGGCCGGCTCGGCGGCGGCCTCCTGCGGGGAGGGCTCCGGCTCGTCCCGCAGGAACAGGTACCAGTAGGACGTCGCCACGAAGACGACCGCTCCCACGAGGTTTCCCGCCCCGGCCAGCAGCCAGTTCAGGAGGGTGTCGCCCCAGCCGATGTCGGGGACCCCGGCGAAGATCGCGGCCGGCAGGAAGAACATGTTGGCGACGACGTGGTCGAAGCCCATCGCCACGAAGGCCATGATCGGGAAGAAGATGGCCAGGATCTTGCCCGACACCGACGTGGCGGCCAGCGACATCCACACCGCCAGGCAGACCAGCCAGTTGCAGCCCACCGCCCGCAGGAAGGTCTGCCAGGGCGACTCCCCCAGCGCCTTGCCCTCCGCGATCGAGGCCAGCCGCTCGTGGGTGAGCGCCGCGCTGCCCGCCGCGTCGGCATCCCCGATCACCCCGCTCTGGACCGCGAGGAAGTACGCCACGAACAGGGCGCCGATCAGGTTGCCCAGCAGGACCAGGGTGAGGTTGCGCGCGACGTCGCCCAGGCCGAGCTTCCCGTGCATGGCGCCCAGCGGGACCAGCAGCATGTTCCCGGTCGCGAGGTCGGACCCGGCGATGAGCACCAGCACGAGGCCGAGGGTGAACGTCGCCCCGGTGAAGAGGGTGGGCAGCGTCCCCCACGTCTGCGGGTCCAGTCCCGAGGAGACGGTGATCGCGACCAGCCCCCCGAAGGCGATGTAGGCCCCCGCCAGGAACGCGCTGACCAGCACCCGGTCCCACGTGCGGTCGACCTTCTTGGCGCCCATCGCGGTGGCCGCCTGGGCCATCTCCTTCGGCTGCCGCGCCGCCATGGTCGCCCCCTCCGGTCGGTGCCCCACCTCCGGGCAGCCTCCCGCTCGGCCACGGTCGTGGCAAACCGAGCCGGGTTCGCCCGGAGAGGTCGACCCGATCGGACCGCGGGTGACCGAGTACGCGGGTGCGGACGGGTGCGCCGGAGCGGCGCGAGGCCCCGGCACGACGGCGCCACCCCTACGAGGCCCTCCGGAGGGGTGGCGCGGTCAGTGCGCCCGGTCCCCACGCAGCCGCAGCACCGTCGGGAACCGCCGCGCCCTCGTCAGCGGACCCTGCCGCCGGACGGTGAGGCACCCACGGACGGCCGGGCGGCGCCGAAGGCCCGCACGAAGTGCTGCGCCGCCTCCTGCTGGGCCTGCTCGGCCTTGTCCAGCACCGCGGCGGCACCGAAGAACTCGTGCATGACGCCCGGGTAGTACCGGTGCGTCGTGGGCACGCCGGCCGCCTCGAGGTTCTCTGCGAACCGCTGCCCCTGGCTGCGCAGCACGTCACGCTCGTCGGTGATGACGAGCGTCGGCGGCATCGCCGCCAGCTGCTCGCGGCTCCAGCCGAGCAGGTCGATGCGCGGGTCCTTCGCCGCGTCCGGCTGCCCCTCGAAGGCGTGCATCGCCATCCAGGAGAGCAGCGCGCGGTTGAGCGGCCGGCCGTCGGCGGCGTCCTCCATCGACTCGCCGAACTGCTCACCGGTGGTCACCGGGTAGACGCTCACGACCGCCGCCGGGACGGGCTCGCCGGCCTGCGCCAGCTGGAGCACCGTGGCCGGGGCCATGTTGCCCCCGACCGACTCGCCGCCGATGCCGATGCGCGTCGGGTCACCGCCGAACTCGGCGATGTGCGCCACGGTCCACCGGTAGGCGGCCAGGACGTCGTCGTGCGAGGCCGGGAAGACCGCCTCGGGCGCACGCCGGTAGTCGGGGCTGACCACGATCGCGCGGGCCTTGTTGGTCAGGCCGCGGCAGGAGGCGTCGTAGGTGTCGATGTCGAACAGCACCCAGCCGCCACCGTGGATCCACATGACGACCGGCAGGGGCTCGGCGCCGGCGTCCACCGGCTTGTAGATGCGCATGCGCATCTGCCCGCCGGCGGCGTCGGGGATGACGATGTCCTCGACCGAGCCGACCTGCTGCGGGCCCTCGATGCCCTTGTCGGCCATGACCTTCTTGACCGCGTCGTCGGGGCCGGGCTGCTTGCGCGCCTGGTCGGGCTCGAGGATCTCGAACGGCAGCGGGCCGAGGGAGGAGTGGGCGTCGACGATCGCCTGCGCCTGCGGGTCCAGCAGCCCGGAGGCGTCGGTGGCCATCTCCTTCTGCTTGCCCGAGAGCAGGTCGCGGACGTGGTCCAGCGGCTTGGCCAGCATGCCGGCGATCCGCTCGGCGATGCCCTCGTCCGGGGCGTTCGGGTGCGGCCGGGTCGGCGCCTGGCGCTTGGCGGCCAGGAACTCCTTGCCCAGCTGCGCCATGCGCTCGGGGCCGGCCTTGCGGCGGAACTCCGGCAGCTCGTCGGTCTCCTCGTCGTCCACGTGGTGCCGGACGACACCGATCAGCTTGGCGAGCGCCTCCTCGAACTCCTGCTCACCCGGCTCGTTGCGGCCCAGGGTGACGAGCAGCTCCTTGATCTCCTGGTGCTCGTGCTCGGCGTCGTCGTGCTCGTCGGTCATCCCGATCTCGGTCCAGATCGGGTAGAGCACCGTCTCCTCGGCGAACGCGTGCAGCGCCAGCTCGAAGGAGACCTGGTCCACCAGCACCCGGCGGTTGCCGCGGCCGGCCTCCAGGTGCTGGAACTGCCGCTCGACGATCGCGTGGTCGTCGGCGATCAGGTGGTCGATGTCGCCGGGCAGGGTCGGGTAGTCCAGGGCCACGGGGGGCCTCCTCGTCTCTCCGTCGTGCGCAACCGGTCGGGTCGGCTCCTACCCACGACCAGGTCGGGCACGCGCGGCGGAGGCGGTCCACCCCGACGGGCACCGCGCGGCGGCGCGGTCGACCGCACCGCCGCGCGGGCGCTCAGGCCCGCCGCTGGAGCACGAAGTCGTAGCGCGACTCCAGCCACGGCACGTCGATCGAGCCGCCGTCGGGCGTGGCCCCCGGCTCGCGCTCCTCGAAGGCGGTCACCAGCTCCTGCTTGGTGCCGAAGACGACGTCGCTGTCGAGGTACTGCGCGCCCTCCTCGAACAGGTGGGTGATCAGCGGTTCGAAGCCGGGGACGTTGATCAGGAAGTGGATGTGCGCCGGCCGGAAGTGGCTGATCTCCGTGCGCGCCACCAGGTCGCCGACCGGGCCGTCCATGGGGATCGAGTAGCCCAGCGGGGCGATGGTCCGCAGGCAGTACCGGCCGTCGTCGTCGGTGGTGTACTTCGCCCGCAGCCGGGCCTCGTCCACCTCGGCGAGCTGCGACTCGTAGAGGCCCTCGGAGTCCGACTGCCAGACGTCGAGCACCGCACCGGCCACCGGGGCGCCGTCGAGGTCGGTTACCCGGCCGTGCAGGTACAGCGGGGTGCCGGGCAGGCCGTCGGACATGTCCTCGCCGTAGCCGAGCTCCGGGGACCCCTCGATGTGGAAGGGCCCGAGCACCGTGGCCGGGGTGGCCCGCGGGTCCAGCCGGTGGTTCATCTGGACGACGAGCATCGACAGGCCCACCACGTCGGAGGCGAGGATGAACTCCTCACGCTTCTCCGTGCTGATCTTGCCGGTCGCGGTCAGCCACTGGACGGCGGCCATCCACTCGTCCTCGGTCAGCCGCACCTCGCGGGCGAAGTCGTGCAGGTGGCGCACGAGCGCGGTCATGACCTCCGCCAGCCGCGGGTCGCGGGCGGTGGCCCATCGCTCCACCGCGAGCTCGGTGATGTTCTCCTCGGTCACCAGGTCCACGACGGTCCTCCTGCCGTCCGGCGCGGCCGGCTGCCGGCCGCGCGCCTCATCCCCCCGCGGTTCCCGCGCGGGGCCTGCTCGTTCAGGGCGTCAGGACCAGCCGGACGCCGGGGTCGCCGGTCGCCTGCCGCCGCCACGCACCGGCGACGTCGGCGAGCAGCACCTGCTCGTGGGCGACGGCCAGCCGCCCGGCCGCCGCCTCGCGCGCGATGGCCCCGACCGCCTCGGCCCGCTGCGCCGGGGTCAGCGCGTTGTTCGTGTACCCGAGCACCGACGCCGCCTTCCCGCGCAGCACCGCGGAGGAGAACTCCGCGCTGTCCCCGGAGGCGCCGCCGAGGTTGACCAGCCGGCCCCCCGCGGAGAGCGCCCGGGCGGCGGCCGTGGCCGCTGCCCCGAAGACGGGGTCGACGACGAGGTCCAGCCGCCCGCCGGCCGCCTCGGCGAACCGCTCCGCGAGCGCGTCGACGCCGGCGTCCAGGGCCACCACCGCGTCGGCGCCGGCGGCCAGCGCGCGCTCGCGGGCCGCTGCGGAGCGGGCCGCCGCCACCACGCGCCCGGCCCCCATCAACCGCGCCGCGCCCACCGCCACCTGGCCGACCGCCCCGCCCGCGCCGAGCACGAGCACGTGCTCGCCCGGCCGCAGCCCGCCGCGCCAGGTCAGCGACATCCAGGCGGCGACGGCGGAGAGCCCGAGGGCGGCCAGCGCGGCGTCGGGGACGTCGGCGTCCACCGGGACGACGTCCTCGGCCGGCACCGCGCACCGCTCCGCGAGGCTGCCGTCGCCGGGGGCCATGCCGGCGGTCGTGCTGAACCAGACCCGCGTGCCGGGTGCCGCGCCGGGGCCGCTCTCGACCACGCCCACCCCCTGGACCCCGGGCACGTAGGGCACCGCGGGCCGGCCGAAGTAGGAGGTGCCCGACGCGCAGAGCAGGTCGAGCGGGACCAGCGGCGCGGCGGTCACCCGCACGACGGTGCGGTCGCTGCCGGACCCGGGGTCGGGGTGCTCGCGCAGCTCCGGGGTCTCCCCCGGGGTGTGCAGGACGGCGGCGCGCACGGTCGGCCCCTCAGCCCTGCGGCCCGGCGGGCGGCAGCGGCGCGGGGACGAAGGGGTCCGGCGGGACCGGCCGGTTGTGCAGGTCGACCGAGAGGAAGACGTCGTTGGCCACCGGGTGCCGCAGCTCCTCGGCGAGCTGGCCGATCAGCCCGGCGGTGCGGGCCAGCAGGGCGAAGCCGCGCAGCAGCTCCATCGGCAGCCCGAGGTCGGCCAGGGCCGCCCCGCAGACGCCGGCGCCGTTGAGCGGGAGCCGCTTGCCCAGCACCTGCTCGTGGGTGCGGCCGATGGCGGCGAACAGCTGCAGGTGCGGGCCGACCAGGTTCTCCTCGGCGGCGATCTCGAACAGCCGCGGGGTGCGCGGGTCGCCCTGCTTGTGCACGTGGTGGCCGAGCCCCGGGACGAACCGGCCGGCCGCCCGCTGCGCCGTCACGGTCTCCAGGGCGAGCGCGTCCCAGCCGGCGTCGTCGGTGGGGAGGCCGCCCTCCACCCGCGCGAGCACGTCGTGCAGGAAGCGGCCGCAGTCCTCGGTGACGCCGAGGAAGCGGGACCCGCCGCCGAGCAGACCCGCAGCCAGGGCGCCCTGGATCGAGTCCGGCGCCGAGAGGTAGGTGAGCCGGGTGACGATCGCGGTGGGGGTGAACCCGTGGTCGGCGAGCGCGGCCAGCACCGCCTCGAACACGCGGGTCTCCCCCGGCGTGGGCCGCCGCTGGGTGGCCAGCCAGAAGGCGAGCTCCCCGAAGCCCACGGTGCCCATGACGTCGCGGGCGAGGTCCGTGCCCAGGAGGGTGATCGACTCCAGGCTGGAGGCGCCGAGCGCCGTCGCGTACTGCGGGTGCTCGGCGGTCACCGGGTGCCCTCCTCGGGTGCACTCAGCCAGCGGCGGACCTCCGCGCCGTGCTCGTCGAGCCCCGGCGGCGGCAGCCGGTAGACCGGCGGCGTCTCGGAGAAGGTGATCGGGTGCCGGACGGTCGGCACCGCGGCCGCACCCTCGCCCACCTCGACGACGGGGTCCAGGCCGACCTCCTGGGCGAAGGCGACGCCCTGGTCGATCGTGTTGATCGGCCCGCACGGCACCCCGGCGCCGATGATGTCGCGGAACCACTCCTGCTTGCTGCGGGTGCGCAGCCGCTCGACCAGCAGCGGGCGCAGCTCGTCCCGGTTGGCGGTGCGGTCCTCGTTGCGGCTGAAGCGCGGGTCGTCGGCGAGCTCGGGCACGCCGAGCACCTCCACGAGCTTGCGGAACTGGCCGTTGTTCCCCGCGGTGACGATCAGGTCGCCGTCGGCGCAGGGCAGCGGCTCGTACGGGAAGAGGCTCGGGTGGCTGTTGCCCATGCGGAAGGGCACGACGCCGCCGGCGACGTAGGCGCTGGTCTGGTTGACCAGCCCCGACAGCGCCGAGGAGAGCAGGTTGACCTCGATGTGCTGGCCCCGCCCGGTGGCGTGCCGGTGGTTCAGCGCCGACAGCACCCCGATGGTGGCGTGCAGGCCGGCCATGACGTCGAAGAGCGCGACCCCACCCCGGTAGGGCGAGCCGTCGGGGTCGCCGGTGAGGCTCATGAACCCGGAGATGGCCTGCACGATGAGGTCGTAGCCCGGCAGCGACGCGCCCTCGGGTGCGCTGCCGAACCCGCTGATGGAGGCGTAGACGACGCCGGGGTTGGTGCGCGAAACGGCGTCGTAGTCCAGCCCGAACCGGGCGAGCCCGCCGGGCTTGAAGTTCTCCACGAAGACGTCGGCCCGCCGGGCCAGCTCCTGCGCGACCGCCTGGTCGGACGGGTCCTTGAGGTCGAGGGCGACCGAGCGCTTGTTGCGGTTGGCGCCCATGTAGTAGGTCGAGACGCCGTCGCGCACGGGCGGCTGCCAGGTGCGGGTGTCGTCGCCGTGCGGGCCCTCCACCTTGACCACCTCCGCGCCGAGGTCGGCGAGCAGCATGGTGGAGTAGGGCCCGGCCAGGATGCGGGAGAAGTCCGCCACCAGCAGGCCGGAGAGAGGGCCGGTCACCGGCCCCCCGGAGTCCTCGGCGTCAGCGCTCATCCGGATGCACCCTCCTCGTCGTCGGCTGTGACGGACGATCGTCCGCACGGTCGGCCCACGCAGTCTCCGACGCCCGGATGGACCTGTCAACCGCGAGTGGGACGCCCCCGCCGTCCGTCACCGCCCCCGTTGACAGCGCAGGTCGCACCCGTCATCGTGACCCAGATCGCACCAGGTGTCCGCTGCACGGACACTGGTCCGGCAACGTGACGACGATGTCCAGGAGGAGACGATGACCCACTCCGAGCCCGCACCGGCGGCCGGCCGTCCGGTGGTACTGCGCGGCGGGACCGTGCTGACCATGGACGAGGCCTGCACCGTCCTGCCCGAGGCGGACGTGCTGGTCGTGGACGACCGCATCGCCGCCGTGGGACCGGCGCTGGAGGTGCCCGAGGGGACGCAGGAGATCGACGCCCGGGGCGGCATCGTGATGCCCGGGATGATCGACACCCACCGGCACATGTGGCAGACGGCGATGCGCGGCTACGGCGCCGACTGGACGCTGACGCAGTACTTCGTCTGGTACTACCTCGAGCACGGGAAGAAGTTCCGCCCCGAGGACGTCGCGGCGGGCAACCGGCTCTCGGCCCTCGAGGCGCTCGAGGCCGGCGTCACCACCACCGTCGACTGGTCCCACGGGCTGCAATCGGTGGACCACGCCGAGGCCGCCGTCGAGGCGCTGCGCTCGGTACCGGGACGCTTCGTCCTGGCCTACGGCAACATCCAGGCCGCGCCGTGGGAGTGGACCGCCGACGCCGACGTCCGCGCCTTCCTCGAGCGGCACCGCGACGCCGCCGACGGCAAGCTGGGCCTGCAGCTGGCGTTCGACGTCACCGGCGACCCCGCCTTCCCCGAGAAGGCCGCGTTCGAGGTGGCCCGCGACCTGGGACTGCCGGTCACCACGCACGCCGGCGTCTGGGGTGCCACCAACGACGACGGCATCCGGCTGATGCACGAGCACGGCTTCATGACACCCGAGACGGTCTACGTGCACGCGGCCACCCTCACCCCCGACTCCTACCACCGCATCGCCGCCACCGGCGGGTCGATCTCGGTGTCGACGGAGTCCGAGCAGAGCGCCGGGCAGGGCTACCCGCCCACCTGGCAGGTGCGCTCGCACGGCATCCCGGTCTCGCTGTCGATGGACACCAGCGTCTGGTGGAGCGGCGACCTGTTCTCGGCCATGCGCACCACGCTGGGCGCCGACCGCTCCCGCGAGCACTTCGAGGCCCACCTCAAGGGGGAGACGGTCACCCACCTGCAGCTGCGCGCGCAGGACGTCGTCCAGTGGGCCACCCGCGGCGGGGCGCTGGCGCTCGGCCGCGACGACCTGGGCACCCTGCAGCCGGGCAGGAAGGCCGACGTCGTCCTCATCAAGAACGACGCCTCGCCGGTCTCCTTCCCGCTGCTCAACCCTTTCGGCCACGTCGCCTTCCAGGCGCAGCGCGGCGACGTGCACACGGTGCTGGTCGACGGCCGGGTCGTGAAGCACGCCCACCGCCTGGTCGACGTGGACCTGGCCGCCGTCCGCCGGGAGGTGGACGCCACCGTGGAGCACCTGCGCGGTGCGATGGGCGAGGACGCGTGGGCCGGCGGCATGTACCCCGACCTCCCCGACACCGAGGTGCTGGACAACCCGTACCAGTACACCGACTACAAGTCGCACGGCACCCACGCCGCCCGGGAGCAGGTGTTCGAGGAGCACCTGGCCACCGAGCGGGCTGCCGACGAGCAGTCGACCCGTCACCAGTAGGCCGACCCGCCCGGTGGTCCCGCACACTTCCAGCAGCGGGGTGCGCGGGACCACCGCTCCACCGCGGCACCGAGGAGAGGACGACGGACATGGCAGGGCGCGGCAGCGGGCCCGACTTCGTCGAGGCGCTGGCACGGGGCCTGGACGTCCTGGCCTGCTTCGACCGCGACCACCCGGCGATGACGCTGTCGGAGGTGGCGGCGGCGGCGGGGCTGGCGCGCCCCACGGCCCGCCGGCTGCTGCTCACCCTCGAAGAGCTCGGCTTCGTGCGGTCGTCGGCCGGCGCGTTCGCCCTCACCCCGAAGGTGCTCACCCTCGGCATGGCCTACGTCGGCGCCCTGGGGCTCTGGGACATCGCCCGCCCGCATCTGGAGGCGCTGGTCTCGTGCACCGGTGAGTCCTCGTCGATGGCCCAGCTCGACGGGTCCGACATCGTGTACGTCGCCCGGGTCGCGGTGCCCAAGCTCATCGCGCTGCGGGTCGACATCGGCACCCGCTTCCCGGCGGCCCGGACCTCGCAGGGCAAGGTCCTGCTGGCCGCCCTGCCGCCGGACGAGCTGGCCGCGGTCCTCGCCCAGCCCAGCCGCGCCGGGCTGCCGCCGATGATCGGCCGCTCCCCGGAGCAGCTGCGGGACGAGCTCACCGAGGTGCGCGCCCGCGGGTGGGCGCTGGCGGACGAGGAGCTCGCCCCGGGGGTGCGCTCGGTGGCGGCACCCGTCCGGGACCGCGACGGCGTCGTCCGCGCCGCCATGAACGTGACCGTGCACGCCGCGGAGACGTCCACCGAGCGGTTGGTCGGTGAGCACCTCCCGCGGCTGCTGCGCACCGCCGGTGACGTCAGCGCCGAGTGGGCGCTGTGGCAGTCCCGACCGCACGTGGAGCTCCGGCCGCCCGGGCGGACGGGTGACGCCACCGCCTGACCGCGGTCACGATCAGGCCCCCTGGTCATGGTGCGTCCTCCCCGCGGTGGGCGGTGAGGGAGGACGCTCCCCGGTGAGGGAGGACCGCCGCCGACCCGGTCAGCTCGTCGCCGCGGGGAAGGCGTGTGCCAGGGTGCCTGTCGTGACCGCCGTCCTCTCCGTCCAGTCGCACGTCACCTACGGCCACGTCGGGAACAGCTCCGCCGTCTTCCCGCTGCAGCGCCTCGGCATCGAGGTGTGGCCCGTGCACACCGTCCAGTTCTCCAACCACACCGGCTACGGCGAGTGGACCGGCCGCGTCTACGACGGCCAGTCGATCGAGGAGATCGTGCAGGGCGTGGCCGACCGCGGCGTCCTGGGCGCCTGCGACGCGGTGCTGTCGGGCTACCTCGGCTCGGCCGACATCGGGCACGCCGTCGTCGGCACGGTGGCGCGGGTGCGCGCGGCCAACCCGGACGCCGTCTACTGCTGCGACCCGGTCATCGGCGACGTCGGCCGCGGCGTGTTCGTGCGCCCCGGCATCGAGGAGTTCATGCGCGAGGTCGCCGTCCCGGCCGCCGACCTGGTGACGCCGAACCACTACGAGCTCGACCTGCTCTCGGGCACCACCACCCGCTCGCCGGCCTCGGTGAAGGACGCCGTCGCCGCGGTGCAGGCGCTGGGCCCGCGGGTGGTCCTCACCACCTCCCTGGTCGCCGAGGACACCCCCGAGGACGCCGTCGACCTGCTCGCCTCCGAAGGCGGCCGGCACTGGCGGGTGCGCACCCCGCGGCTGGGCGTGTCGGTCAACGGGGCCGGTGACGCGATCGCCGCGCTGTTCCTCGCCCACTGGCTGGAGACCCGTTCGGCCGCCGAGGCCCTGGGGCGCGCCGCGGCGTCGGTCTTCGGCCTGCTGCAGCGCACGGAGGACGCCGGGTCCCGCGAGATCCTGCTCGTCGCCGCGCAGGACGAGTTCGTCTCCCCGACCCGGACCTTCCCGGTCGAGGAGATCTGACCCGCCGGCGGCTCAGGTCTTGCTCTTGCCCTGGGCGCTGGAGTGCTCGTGCCGGTCGTCGCCGTGGGTGCGGTGCTCGATCTGCTTCGAGGCCCCGGTGGTGGCGCCGGCGGCGCTCGGTGCGACACCCTGCTTCTTCGCCTCGCGCACGGCTGCGCGCTGCGCGTCCTGGTCGTTGTTCTTCGCCATGCCGCCGTCGGTACCCCGGGTCCGGCGATGGCACGCCCGCCGGGCGACGACCGGACCCGCCCCGCCGGTCAGCGTCCCAGCGCCGCCGCGATCCGGGTGATCGTGGCCTCCTCCACGGGCAGGTGCGGCAGCACCGACGGCACCTCCTCGGGCTCCAGCCCGGTGTCGCCCAGCGCGGCCAGCAGCAGGTCGGCCTCCTCCGGCGGCACCGGCACCGTGCAGCCGGCCTCCTCCAGGGCGGCGCGGGCGAGGAAGAGGGCGCCGGCAAGCGTCTCGTCGGGCACCGGCTCAGGCTCGGCGACGACGGCGGACCGGGTGGCCGCCTCGGCGGCACGTACCAGCGAGAGCGGCAGCCCCTCGGCCTCCACCTCGATCAGCGGGACGTCGCGCAGCGCGGCCAGCACCAGGTGCTCGGCGTCGATGCGCAGCGGGGCGGCCCAGTCACCGGCCCGCACCACGCCCTCCACGTCGCCGGGGTCCTCGCCCAGGTCGTCGGCGAGCTCGACCCAGGCGGCCCCGCGGGTCTCCCGGGCGCGCTCCCCCGCCAGCCGGCAGGTCTCGCCGACGAACGGCACCAGCACCTCGTCGTCGAACCGCTCGGCGACCAGCCGGCCGTCGGGGCCGATCATGTCCAGGGCGTCCTGGAAGCTGCCCGGCGCGGCGTCGCCGAGGTCGACGCGCCCGTCCTCCTCGCTCCCCAGCCGCTGACCGGTGGCCGCCCGCTCCCCCACCGTGAGCCCGCTGGGCGCGATCCGGCCGGAGCGGCGCCGGTAGTGCGGGCGGTCGGAGAGTCCGACGGCCCACGCGCAGCTCTCGGCGATCAGCGCCGCCCCGCGCTCGCGCAGCACCTCACGGGTCAGCAGGCTCATCCAGTCGACGTCGAACACGCCTCCACTGTCCCAGCGCGGAGCCCGGAGGGTCAGGCGGGAGGATCGGTGAGCGGCAGAGGCACCCGGAACCGGGTGTCCCCGGGCGACGACGTCACCCGCAGGTCCCCCCGTGCCGCGCTGACGGGAGGGCCCGCGCGCCCGGCGCGCGGGCCCCCGGTGGGTGGCCGGTCCAGCACCTCGCTACTCCGCGGCGGAGCCTGCGGTGCTTCGCTCGGCCTGCTCGCTGCCCGGCCCGCCGATCCAGACGGTCTTGGCGTTCATGAACTCCCGCATGCCGAGCTCGGTCAGCTCGCGGCCGTAGCCGCTCTGCTTGACCCCGCCGAACGGCAGCTCCGGGTAGCTCGTGGTCATGCCGTTGACGAAGGCCATGCCCGAGGCGATGTCGCGGATGAACAGCGCCCGCTCGTCGGCGTCCTCGCTCCAGAGGTTCGAACCCAGACCGTAGGGGTGGCTGTTGGCGATCTCGATGGCCTCCTCCAGCGAGTCCACCGTCCACAGCGCCGCGACGGGGCCGAAGACCTCCTCGAGGTAGAGGTCCATCTCCGGGGTGATGCCGGTCAGGAGGGTCGGCTCGTAGAACCACCCCGGCCGGTCCACCCGCTTGCCGCCCACGAGGACCTGGGCGCCCTTGGCGACGGCGTCGTCGACGTACCTCTCGACGTCGTCCCGGCCGGACTCGGTGGCCAGCGGCCCGACCTGGGTGGCCTCGTCCATCGGGTCGCCCACGGTCAGCGCGCCGATCTTCTCGGCGAACAGGCGGGTGAACTCCTCGGCGACGTCGCGGTGCACGAAGAACCGCTTCGCGGCGATGCAGCTCTGCCCGTTGTTCTGGTTGCGGGCGGTGACCGCCACCTCGGCCGCCCGGTCCAGGTGCGCCGAGGGCATGACGATGAACGGGTCGCTGCCGCCCAGCTCCAGGACGGTCGGCTTGAGCGCGTCGCCGGCGATGGAGGCCACCGACTGGCCGGCGGGCGCGCTGCCGGTCAGGGTCGCGGCCGCGACCCGGTCGTCCCGCAGCACCTTCTCGATGGTGGCCGAACCGATGAGCAGCGTCTGGAAGACGTCCTCGGGGAAACCCGCCTTGCGGAACAGCTCCTCCAGGTACAGCGCCGTCTGCGGCACGTTGCTGGCGTGCTTGAGCAGGCCGACGTTGCCGGCCATGAGCGCCGGGGCGGCGAACCGCATCGCCTGCCACAGCGGGAAGTTCCACGGCATGATCGCCAGGACGACGCCCAGCGGCTGGTGCACCACGTAGGCCTGCTCGGCACCCACCGCGGCGGCGTCCTTCGGCTCGGGCTCCAGCAGCGCCGGGCCGTGCTCGGCGTACCAGCGCAGGGCCTTGGCGCACTTGCCGACCTCCGCCTTGGCCGAGGCGAGGGTCTTGCCCATCTCGGTCGTCATCAGCTCGGCGACGGCGTCGGTGTCGGTGTCCAGGACGTCCGCCGCCGCCGTCAGCCACCCGGCCCGCTGCTCCGGCGTGGTCAGCCGGTAGCGCGCGGACGCCTGCGCCGCGCGGGCGATCCTCTCCTCGAGGGCCTCGTCGGTGAGCGGCTCGTAGGTCTTGAGCGTCTCGCCGGTGGCCGGGTTGATCGTGGCGATGGCCATGGTGTTCTCCCTCCGGGTTCCGTCCGTGACCTGCCCCTCGGCGCCCGGTCGAAACGGGGGACGCCCGCGGCGCAGGGTGGCAGCCCGCGCCGACGGCGGCTACCTTCGACGCGGCCGCGCCGGGCACCGGCACCACCGGCGACCTCGCGGGCCACGCGCGCACGACGACGACGGAGGGGCGCGCGCCGGGGTGCAGGCCGACCGCCGCGACCCGCTGGCCTACCGTGGGACACGGATTCCGGACGACGGCGTGACGATTCAGGGGCACAGGTGAGCTGGACGGCAGCAGGCGGGGAGGGCCACCCCGAGCGCGGCGGGTTCCCCCACGACGCGCTGCTCCACGACTCCCTCGACCACCTGGTCGCCACCGCGGCGCCCTTCCTCCGGGCGGGTCTGGACGCGGGCGAGGCCGCGGTCGTCGCCGCGTCGGCGCCCACCGCGACCGCGCTGCGCGAGGCCCTCGGGGACGACCCCCGGCTCGTCCTTGTCGACCGCCACGACGCCTACCGGCCGCGCACCCCCGCGGCGATCACCGCGTTCCGCAAGCTCGCCGAGGAGCAGCGCGCCGCCGGCGCTCCCCGGGTCCGCGTCCTCGGGGAGGTCGACCACGGGCCCACCGAGCGCCACTGGCTGGAGTGGGAGCGCTACGAGTCGGTCATCAACCAGGCGCTGCGCGGCTGGGACCTCTGGGGCGTCTGCGCGTTCGACACCCAGCGCCTGCCGGAGCCGGTGCTCACCTCCGCCTGCCGCACCCACCCGCACCTGGTGACCCCGCAGGGCCGCACCCCCAACGCCGGCTTCGCACGGCCGGCCGCCTACCTGCGCTCCCTGCCGCTGCCCGACGAACCGCTGGAGGCCACGCCCCCGCGCTTCGCGGCCGACGCGGTCGCCGACTTCGTCGGCCTCCGGCACGCGGTCGCCGCAGAGCTCGCCGGGCTGACCGCCCCCGCCGACGTCGTCGAGGACTTCCTCCTCGCCGTCGACGAGATGACCTCCAACGCCGTCCGCCACGGCGTGCCGCCGGTCTGCCTGCGTCTCTGGACCGCACCGGACCGAATCGTCTGCACCATCACCGACGGCGGCCCCGGCTGGGACGACCCGTTCGCCGGGTACGGCCCGGCGCACGGGGACGACCTGTCCCGCGGCGGCATGGGCCTGTGGCTGGCCCGGCAGCTCTGCGACCACGTCGACATCTCCGGTGGGGCGCACCACCCCGGAGACGGTGGCGTCCGCGTCCGGCTGACCACGCTGCTGCGCTGAGCCCTCCCGCGGCCGGTGGTTCCCACCCAGTGGGGAGGCCGCGCGCGCCGTGCGCCCGCCGGCCGCGATACTGGGGCCCGCAGCGGCGACGATGGGAGCAGCGTGGTGGATCGGGCGCGTTCGGACCACGGCCGGGGAACCGGTCCCGCAGAGCGGGAGGGCTGACGTGGACAAGGTCGTCCGTTCCGCCGAGGAGGCGGTCGCCGACATCGGCCAGGGCGCGACCCTGGCGGTCGGGGGCTTCGGGCTCTGCGGGGTGCCGTACGCGCTGATCGACGCGCTGCTCGCCCAGGGCGCCGACCGGCTGACCACCATCTCGAACAACTGCGGGGTCGACGACCAGGCCCTCGGCGTCCTGCTCTACGCGGGGCGGATCCGCAAGACGATCAGCTCCTTCGTCGGCGGCAACAAGGAGCTCGCCCGGCTGTACCTGTCCGGGGAGCTGGAGGTCGAGCTGACCCCTCAGGGCACGCTGGCCGAGCGGCTGCGCGCGGGCGGCAGCGGCATCCCCGCGTTCTACACCCCGACCGGTGTCGGCACGCTGGTCGCCGAGGGTGGCATCCCGATCCGCTACGACGCCGACGGGAATGTCGTCGAGGTCAGCCGCCCCAAGGAGGTGCGCGAGTTCGACGGCCGGCAGTACGTGCTGGAGACGGCGCTGACCGCCGACTTCGCGCTGGTGCACGCCGCGGTGGGTGACCGGCACGGCAACCTGGTGTTCCACGAGTCGGCGCGCAACTTCAACCCGCTGGCCGGGATGGCCGGGCGGATCACGGTCGCCGAGGTGGAGCAGCTCGTCGAGTCCGGCGAGATCACCCCCGAGGACGTCCACCTCCCCGGGGTGTTCGTCGACCGCGTCGTCGTCGTCGGCGGCGACCGCAAGCCGATCGAGAAGCGGACCACCCGCCCGCGCACCGACCACTCCCAGACCCCGGCCGCCGCCGGCGAGGAGGCCACCCCCGCATGAGCCTGACCCGTGAGCAGCTCGCCGCCCGGGTGGCGCTGGAGCTCCAGGACGGCCAGTACGTCAACCTCGGCATCGGCATGCCCACCCTGGTGCCCAACTACGTGCCCGAGGGGGTGCACGTCGTCCTCCACTCGGAGAACGGCGTCCTGGGCGTCGGCCCCTACCCCTTCGCGGGCGAGGAGGACCCCGACCTGATCAACGCCGGCAAGGAGACCGTCACCCTGCTGCCCGGTGCGAGCTTCTTCGACTCGGCGCTCTCCTTCGGGATGATCCGCGGCCAGCACCTCGACGTCGCCGTCCTGGGCGCCATGCAGGTCAACGCCCGCGGCGACCTGGCCAACTGGCTCATCCCCGGGAAGATGGTCAACGGCATGGGCGGGGCGATGGACCTGGTCCACGGCGCCCGGCGGGTGATCATCATGATGGAGCACGTCGCCCGCGACGGGTCCCCGAAGATCGTGCAGGAGTGCACCCTGCCGCTGACCGGCAAGGCCTGCGTCGACCAGATCATCACCGACCTCGCCGTCATCGAGGTCACCGGCGACGGGCTGGTGCTGCGCGAGACCGCCCCCGGCGTGACCGCCGACGAGGTGGTCGCCGCGACCGGCGCGCCACTCACCGTCGCCGACGACGTCCGCGAGATGCCGCTGCCCGCAGGCGTCTGACGCCGGGCGCCGCCCTCCTGCGCCGGCTGGCGGCCGGTGGTCGGCTCCGGGCCGCGGGGACGACCACCGGCCCGACGGTGGTTCAGGCCGGGTCGCCGCGGAGCTCGTCCAGGATCGGGCCGGCGACCTTGAACGCGTGGTTGGCGGCGGGCACACCCGCGTAGACGGCGGCGTGCTGGATCACCGCCCCGATCTCCTCGTCGGTGAGCCCGTTGTTCACCGCAGCGCGCACGTGCAGGGCGAACTCCTCCCAGTGCCGCAGCGCGATCGTGATCGACAGGGTCATCAGGCTGCGGTCGCGCCGGGAGAGCTCCGGCCGCTGCCACACGTCCCCCCACGCCACCCGGGTGATGAAGTCCTGGAACCCGGCGGTGAACGGCGTGGTGCCGGCGACCGCGCGGTCCACGTGCGCCTCGCCCAGCACCTCGCGGCGGGTGCGCATGCCGGCCTCGCGGCGTTCGTCGTCCGTGGTCATGCGTGGCCTCCCGCGGCATCGAAGTGGGCGAGCAGCGCGCCGGTGACCTCCAGCGGGCGCTCGAGGTTCCCCAGGTGGGCGGCCGGGCGGAGGGTCAGCAGCTCTGCCCCGCCGATGCCCGCGGCGATCGCCTCCTGGTGCGGGGGCGGGAGGGCCGGATCGTCCGCGCCGGAGACCACGAGGGTGGGTGCGGTGATCCGCCCGAGGTCCTCGCGCAGGTCCGTGCCGCCCACCACCTCGCAGCAGGCGGCGTACCCCTCGTCGTCGGCGCCGGCGACCATCGCCTCGAGCCGGGCCACCAGGTCGGGGTGCTCCGCGGCGAACCCCGGCGTCAGCCAGCGGGACACCACCGTCGGGGCGAAGCCGGCCGTGCCCTCGGCGCGGGCCTGCGCGGCGCGGTCGAGGAAGCCCTGCGGGTCGGTCTTCGCGGAGCTGAACAGCACCGCGAGCCCGGCCACCCGCGCGGGGTCCCGGGCCGCCATGCGCATGCCCACCATCCCGCCGAGGGAGACCCCGGCGACGTGCGCCCGCTCGGCCCCGAGCGCGTCCATCACCGCGAGGACGTCGTCGACCAGGTCGTCCAGCCCGTAGGGGCCCGCGGGTGCCGGCGACTCCCCGTGCCCGCGGCCGTCGTAGGTGACCACCCGGAACCGCTCGGCCAGCGGGGCCACCTGCGGGTCCCACATGGCCCGGGTGGCGCCGAGTGAGTTGGAGAGGACGACCAGTGGTGCGTCCGCAGGGCCGGCGACCGTGTACGAGACAGGGACGGCGCTCATCGGGTTCCTTCCGCCAGGTGGGTGTGCTCGGCGAGGACGGCGTCGACCTGCGCGCCCGCTTCGCCGACGTCCGGCCGTGCACCGAGCAGGTCGCCGAGGTCGACGTCGTCGCGGCCGGCCACCACGTCGGAGAGCGGGCGCCCGGTGGCGGCGGCCTCCCGGACGGCGGCCGCGGCCTCGTCGTGCGCCGCGTCCCGCCCGAGCAGCGGGGTCAGCGCGTCGGCGAGCGCGCCCGCCAGCTCGGGGTCGCGGGCGGCCGCCACCGTGGCGGCCATGCGGGCCGGGTCGGCGCGCAGCCCCTCGAGGCTCTCGACCAGCCAGGCCGCCGACGAGCCGACGGTCGCGAGCAGGTCGGTCAGCGTGGGCCACTCGCTGTGCCAGGCGCCGGCGGCCCGCTCGTGCTCCTGCTCCATGGCGCCGAGCAGGGTGGCCACCAGGCCGGGTGCGCGCCTGGCGCAGGCACGCGCGGAGATCGCGGCGACCGGGTTCCGCTTGTGCGGCATGGCCGAAGAGCCGCCCCGCCCGGCGCCGGTCTCGGCCACCTCCGCCACCTCGGTCTGCGCGAGCAGCACGATGTCGACGGCGACGGTCGCCAGCACCCCCGCGGTCGCGCCGAGCGCACCGGCCAGGTCCGCGACCGGGAGCCGCACGGTGTGCCACGGGGCAGCGGTGGCGACCAGCCCGAGCTCGGCGGCGAGCGCGGCCCGCAGCGCGGTGCCGGCGCCGTCGACCGCGGCCAGCGTGCCGACGGCACCGCCGTACTGCACCGGCAGCGACGCCACCACCTCGGCGAGCCGCAACCGGGCGCCATCGAGCCCGCTGACCCAGCCGGCGGCCTTCAGCCCGAAGGTGGTGGGCAGCGCCTGCTGCATCAGCGTGCGCCCCATGACGGGGTCGTCGCGGTGGTCCCGGGCCAGCCGGGCGGCGGCGTCGGCGGCGAGCGCGAGGTCGCGGTCGATCGCGCCGACCGCCCGGCGGGCCAGCAGCACCAGCGCGGTGTCGACGACGTCCTGGCTGGTGGCGCCGACGTGCACGGCGACGGCGTCCCGCTCCCCCACCGCCGCCCGCAGCACCCGCACCAGCGGCGGCACCGGGTTGCCCGCGTCGGCGGCGTGCGCCACCACGGAGGCCAGGTCGAGCGCCGCGGGCTCGGCGCAGGCGCGGGTGACGGCGTCCGCCGCCGTGCTGGGCACCAGACCGGTCGCGGCGGCGGCACGGGCGAGGGCTGCCTCGACGTCGAGCAGCGCGTCGAACCAGGCCGGGTCGGAGACGGCGGTCGCAGCGCCGCCGCGGGCGAAGGTCGCGCTGAAGAGACCGGTCACGTCCCGTTCCTACCGCCTCGGCCGCTCGCGGGCGGGGTCATACGGCGAAGAACACCGTCTCGCGCTCGCCCTGCAGGTGGACGTCGAACCGGTAGCCGTCCGCGGTCGGGGTGGCCAGCAGCGTCCGCCGGGCTGCGTCATCGGGCAACGACGCCAGCACGGCGTCCTCGGCGTTGGCCGCGGCCTCGTCGGCGAAGTAGATGCGGGTGACGACGCGGTCGAGGATGCCGCGGGCGAACACCGAGACGTCGATGTGCGGGGCCTGCAGCCCGCCCTCGCCGTCGGGCACCCGGCCGGGCTTGAGGGTGTGGACGGCGAACTCCCCGGGCGGGTCGGCCGTGTGCGACCGGGCGAACCCGCGGAAGCCCGGGTAGGCGGCCGCGCCGCGCGGGTCCTCCGGCGAGGGGAAGCCGCCGTCGGGGTCGGCCTGCCAGGTCTCGACCATCGCGTCGGCCACCAGGTCGCCGGCGCCGTCGAGGACCCGGCCGCGGATCCAGAAGGCGCCCGCGGTCCCCTCCTCGGCGGCCCAGGCGCCGTCGGGCCAGGTCATGCCGATGGCCAGGTAGGGGCCGACGGTGGCGCTCGGCGTGGTGCCCAGCCGGAACGGCCCGTCGAGGTAGCCGCTGCCGCGCCGGCCGGTGCGCGGCTGGGAGGGTCCGGTGACCTCGGGGACGACGAGCAGCGGGTTCACGGACGGCTCGGCCATCACGCGACATCCCCGTCGTCGTCGGTCTCGAACGGCGTCTGCTCGGCCCCGCGGAGCACGATGTCCCACTCGAAGGCCAGGGCCCAGTTGTCCTGCGACCTCTCCAGCGAGAAGCGGCTGACCGCCCGGTGCCGAGCGGCCGCCGGCATGGCGTTGAAGATGGGGTCCTGGCCGAACAGCGGGTCGTCCGGGAAGTACATCTGGGTGACCAGCCGCTGGGTGAAGGCCCGACCGAACAGGCTGAAGTGGATGTGCGCCGGCCGCCAGGCGTTGTGGTGGTTGCCCCACGGGTAGGCGCCGGGCTTGACCGTCAGGAACTCGTAGCGGCCGAGGCGGTCGGTGACCACCCGGCCCAGGCCGTCGAAGTGCGGGTCCAGCGGCGCGGGCCAGTTGTCGCCGAGGTGCCGGTAGCGGCCGGCCGCGTTGGCCTGCCACACCTCGACCAGCGCCCCGGGCACCGGCCGGCCGTCGCTGTCGAGCACGCGCCCGTGCACCAGGATCCGCTGCCCGACGGCCTCTCCCCCGTTGCGCAGGGTCAGGTCGGCGTCCTGCGGCAGGACCCGGTCCTCACCCAGCACCGGCCCGGTGACCTCGGTGAGCCGGTGCGGCAGGTCCACCGGTGTCCGCAGGGGCGCGCGCAGGGCGGTGCTGCGGTAGTCGGGGAAGCCCACGGGGGTGCGCAGGGCGGCGTCCTCGCGGTGGTACCGCGGTAGGTGCAGGCCGCCGGCGGATGTGGTCCCGGTCATGGCGGGACGGTACGACCGCCCGGCTAGGCTCCCAAGCTCGACTTTCCACTGGACGGGAGAGGGGCAGCATGGCCGGTCGCAGCGCCAGCCCGGGGAGGTCGGTCACCTCCCGGGCGCTGGGCATCCTCGACGCCTTCGACAGCAGCGCCCCGCGGCTGTCCCTCTCCGAGATCGCCGAGCGGTCCGGCACGCCGCTGACCACCGCCCACCGGCTGCTCGCCGAGCTCACCGGCTGGGGGGCGCTGATCCGCCGCCCCGACGGCCGCTACGAGATCGGCCGCAAGCTCTGGGACCTCGGCCTGCTGGCCCCCGTGCAGCTCGGGCTGCGGCAGGTCGCCGCGCCCTTCCTGCTCGACCTGCACACCACCACCCGCGACACCGTGCACCTGGCCGTGCGCGAGGGGCTCAGCGCGCTCTACGTCGACCGGGTCTCGGGCCGGGAGTCGGTGCCGGTGGTCAGCCAGGTCGGCAGCCGGCTTCCGCTGCACGCCACCGGCGTCGGCAAGGTGCTGCTCGCCGCGGCTCCCGACGACGTCGTCGACCAGGTGCTGGCGGCGCTCGACCCCGTCACCCGCTACACCTGCACCGACGCCACGCTGCTCGCGCGCGAGCTCACCGAGATCCGCCGCCGGCGCTACGCCCGCACCAACCAGGAGATGTCCCTGGGCGCCGCGTCCCTCGCCGTGCCCGTGCAGGTGGAGCGGGCGAACGGCCCGCTGGCCGTCGCCGCGCTGGGGATCGTCGTACCGCCCCACCGCCGTGACGTGGCCCGCCTGGTGCCGGTGCTGGAGATGGCGGCCCGGGGCATCGGCCGGGAGCTGGCCCGCTCGCGGGAGTTCCACTGACCTGCCGCGGGTGAGCCGAGGCCGTCGTCCCGCTTCCCTCCCCCGGAGCGCACTGGGACGATGCTCCCGCTGCCGGCGAAATGCCGGCGCCACGCGTCGAGCGCGGCCCCGGGGAACGCCGTGCCCCGGGACCGCACCGGGCCCCCGATCGGAGGTCGAGGCCGGTGACCGCCTCCGTGCTCGCGGTCGTCGCCCACCCCGACGACGACCTGCTCTTCCTGAACCCCGATCTCGACGCGGGCATCCATGCCGGTGTGCCGACCACCGTCGTCTACGTCAGCGCCGGAGACGCGCTGCTGCCCCTCGCGGAGGGCTCCGCCCGCGCCCGCGACCGGCGCCGCGGCATCCAGGACGCCTACCGCATCTCCGGCGACGTGGCGGACCTGACCCTCCAGGACGAGTGGGACGGCGAGGTGGTCGAGATCGGTGGCCACCGGGTGGAGGAGTTCCGGTTGCGCGACCGGCCCGGGGTGCGGGTGGCCTTCATGGGGCTGCCCGACGGCCACCTGCCCCGGCTCCTCACCGGCGCCACCCTGGAGACCGTGCCCGCTCGCGGCGGGCTGGTCGAGCAGGCGCAGCCGTACGACGTGGACGGCGCCGTGGCGGCGCTCCAGGGGCTCATGGCGCGCTACCGGCCGACGGTGCTGCACGTGACGGAGCGGTTCGCCGACCACCGGTACGACGTCCCCCAGTCGCACCCCGACCACCGGGCGGCGACGGCCCTCGCCCTCGAGGCGGCACGCCGGTACCGGGCCGCGCACGGGACCTGGATGCCGTACGTCCTCGAGCACCGCGACTACGGGGTCGGCCAGCACCCGGTCAACCTCGACAGCGCGACCCGTGCCCGCAAGCGGTCGCTGTTCGCGATGGCGTACCAGCCGTGGGACCCGGCCGCGGCGGACGTCTTCGGCGCCACCGACCGCGCCTACCACCGCTGGACGCAGGGCACCCGGTGGTCGGCGACCGACGGCGCGGGCGCGGTGCGGCTCTTCGCCGTGCGCGACGGCCGGGTCGTCTCCTGGACCGGTCCCGGCACGTGGGTGGGCCCGGTCGACCTCGGTCCCGACGACCCGGCCGCCCGGGTGACGACCGTCGTCGCGGCGACCGGACGCGACGGGAGCATCCACCTCGCCGCCCGCACCGACGACGGCCGTGCGCTGGTCCGCCCGCTCACCGGGGCCACGTGGACGGACCTGGGCACGCCGAACCCCGGGGACGGCGCCCGGTACGTCGGGAGCCCCGCACTCGTCGCGGAGGCCGACGGCGGGCTGCGGGTCGTCGTCGTGAACGCCGGCGGCGGTCTGTCCACCCGCCGGCAGGAGCCCGGGGGCGGCTGGCACGCGTGGTCCGACCTCGGGGGCACCGATCTGCAGGACCCGTGCGACGCCCTGCTGGACGCGTCCGGCCGCGTCCAGGTCGTCGCCGCCTCCCGGACCGGGCTGGTCCTGTGGCGGCAGGCCGTGCCGGGCGGGGAGTTCCTGCCCGGCCCGGTGCCCAGCCTGGCCCCGGCCAGCGCCGCCACCTTCGCCGTCAACGCCGACGGGCGGCCGGAGGTGCACTACCGGCAGGCGGGGACCGCGGACGTCGCGACGAGCTGGCAGGACCGGGACTTCGCGTGGCGGTCGGCGACCGCGCTGGGCGGGCACGGCGGCACGGGGCCCGCGGCGAACGCGACCGCGGACGGGCGGATCTCCTGCGTCGCCCGGAACGCCGGCGGGGGCGTCTCGGTGTCCGAGCAGGTCGCGCCCGACAGCCACTACGGCCCGTGGGCCGATCTGGGCGGCTTCGTCACCGACCAGCCGACGGCCGCCGCCACGCCGGACGGCCGCCTGGTCGTGGCGGTGGTCGACGCGGCCGGCGCGCTGGTGCACCGCACCCGGTCCGCCGGCGGGGAGTGGGGGCCCTGGCGGACGGTCGGCGAGATCGTCTGACGCAACCGCCCTCCCCCGCCCGGGCCTCCGCTGGACGGAAGGACCCGGAGACACCGGTGGCGGCGGGCGGGAGACTGCCCCCGTGCGCACCCAGGTAGCCATCATCGGCGCCGGCCCCGCCGGCCTCCTGCTGTCGCGGTTGCTCGCCCTGCAGGGCGTCGACTCCGTCGTCCTGGAGAACCGGTCCCGGGAGTACGTGGAGGCCCGGATCCGGGCCGGGATCCTGGAGCAGCACACCGTCGACACGCTCACCGCCGCGGGCGTGGGCGACCGGCTCCACCGCGAGGGCATGGAGCACCGCGGCATCTACCTGCAGCACCCGGGCACGCGCCACAAGCTCGACTTCCCGGAGCTCTGCGGCCGCACGGTGTGGGTCTACGGGCAGACGGAGGTCACCAAGGACCTGATCAAGGCCCAGCTGGACGGCGGCCCGCCGCTGCTGTTCGAGGTCTCCGACGTGCGCGTCGAGGACGTCGAGACCGACCGCCCGCGGGTCCGGTTCACCGACGCCGACGGGGTGGCGCAGGTGCTGGACTGCGACGTGATCGCCGGCACCGACGGGTTCCACGGCGTCTCCCGGCCCGTGGTGCAGGCCGACGACGGGCGCACGTGGGAGCGCACCTACCCCTACGCATGGCTCGGCATCCTGGCCGACGCGGCGCCGGCCACCGACGAGCTGATCTACGCCTGGCACCCCGAGGGGTTCGCGCTGTACTCCATGCGCTCCCCCTCGGTGTCGCGGCTCTACCTGCAGGTGGACCCGGCCGAGAAGATCGAGGACTGGTCCGACGACCGGATCTGGGAGAACCTCTCCCGCCGGTTCGCCCTCGACGGCTGGGAGATCAGCACCGGCACGGTCACCGAGAAGTCGATCCTGCCGATGCGCTCGTTCGTGAGCAGCCCGATGCGCCGCGGGCGGCTGTTCCTCGCCGGCGACGCCGCGCACATCGTGCCCCCGACCGGCGCGAAGGGGCTCAACCTCGCCGTCGCGGACGTGACGCTGCTGGCCCAGGCGCTGGTGCGGCTGCTGACCGAGGAGCGGACCGACCTGGTCGACGCCTACTCCGACCGGGCGCTCGCCCGCGTCTGGCGGTGCACCCACTTCTCCTGGTTCATGACCTCGATGCTGCACACCTCCGGCGACGACTTCGACGCCCACCTGCAGCTCTCCCAGCTCCAGCGGATCTGCTCCTCCGAGGCGGCCGCCCGCGAGCTCGCCGAGAACTACACCGGGCTGCCCGTCGGCTAGGGGCGCATCCGTCCGGTGCGCCGCGCGCGAATGCGGGGCGTGGAGTCCACCGCCCCGCAGCAGGAGACGGCATGGCTGGTGCAGCCCCTGGTCGACGCGGGCCTGGACCCCGGCGAGATCCGGGTGCTGGTCACCCGGTTGGGGTTCGAGGCGGCCGCTGACCACCCGTTCCCGGTGTCCCGGCATCGGTCGCGCCCGGCACCGCCCTCACCGTGACCCCTACCACAGGCCACTGCAACAGGTGTGGCTAGTGTCTCAGGTGCTGTGGTCCAGCTCACCCCGGGCCGGGCCGGCACTCCTTGGAGGTCACGTGCGCACCACTCCCCCACGTCCCGCCCGAAGGTCGTTGCTCGCACTCGGGCTGGGCGCCGTCCTGACCGCCGGCGCCCTCGCCACCGCGGCGCCCGCCGGCGCCGCCCCCGACCGCGCCCCCCTGGTCGTCCAGACCACCGAGGGTGCCGTCGAGGGCACCTCGACCGACGGTTACCGCCTGTTCGAGGGCATCCCGTTCGCCGCGCCGCCGGTGGGTGACCTGCGGTTCCGCCCGCCGGCGCCGGTGCAGCCCTGGGAGGGTGTCCGGGACGCCACCACGCCCGGCAGCGCCTGCCCGCAGGAGCCCAGCGCCAGCAACCCCACCACGTCGCTGGACGAGGACTGCCTCTACCTCAACGTCACGACCCCCTCGGGCCTGGGCACCCAGCGCCGCAACCTCCCGGTGATGGTCTGGATCCACGGCGGCTCGTGGCAGACCGGCAGCGGCGACCGGTACGACGCGAGCGAGCTCGCCCTCGAGGGCGACGTCGTCGTGGTCACGATCAACTACCGCCTCGGCGCGCTCGGCTTCATGGCGCAGGAGGACCTCTCCCGCGAGAACGGCGACGTCGCCTCGGGCAGCGCCGGGCTGCTCGACCAGCAAGCGGCGCTGCGCTGGGTGGAGCGCAACATCCGCGCCTTCGGCGGCAACCCCGGGCGGGTCACGATCTTCGGTGAGTCGGCCGGCGGCTCGGCGGTCTGCGCCCAGCTCACCTCGCCGGGCGCGCGAGGCCTGTTCGACCGCGCCATCGCGCAGAGCTACAGCTGCACCGCGCCCTACGACACGCTGGAGACGGCCGAGGCCAAGGGGGCCCGGGTCGCGGAGGCCGTCGGCTGCGCGACCGCGGACGACGTCGCGGCCTGCCTGCGGGCCGCGCCGGTGCAGCAGCTGCTCGATGCCTGGCCGGGCGGCGCCTTCGTCGTCGGCGGATCGGCCCTGCCGGAGCAGCCGGCCGAGGCGATCGCCGCCGGGAACCACGCCAAGGTGCCGGTCATGCACGGCAACCTCAGCGACGAGAACACCCTGTTCACGCCGCTGAACCCGACGGTCGCCCGCCTCGCGGCCGACGGCTTCACAGAGACCGACTACGCGACGGTCCTCGCCGGTGTCTTCGGTGACGCCGCGGACGAGGTGCTGGCGCGTTACCCGACCACCGCGTACGCCTCGCCGCTGCGCGCCCTGGCCGCCGTCAACAGCGACGCGGGCAGCGCGCTGTCCACCTGCGAGCACGTCGACGCCTACGACACCCTCGCCCGCCCGCCGGCGCCGGCCCCCGTCTTCGCCTACCAGTTCCGCGACGAGACGGCCGACCCGCTGGTCGACTTCCCGTACCCGGCCTACCCCGAGGACGCCCAGCACGCCACCGAGCTGCCCTACCTGTTCCCGGGGTTGTTCGGGAACGGACTGGACGCCGAGCAGGAGCAGCTGTCGACGACGATGGTCCGCTACTGGACCAACTTCGCGGCCCACGGCAACCCCAACGGCCGTGACGTCCCGACCTGGACCCGGTACCGCGCCTCGAAGGACGTCCAGGGCCTGGACATCGCCTCCGACGGGGGCATCGGCCCGGTCGACGTCGCCGCCGAGGCCCACTGCGCGTTCTGGTCGACCCTGACCTGAACCGACCTGCACCGCAGCGGGGGGGGGCGGCGCGCCCCCCCCCCGCGCCCCCCCCCCCCCCCCCCCCCCCCCCCCCCCCCCCCCCCCCCCCCCCCCCCCCCCCCCCCCCCCCCCCCCCCCCCCCCCCCCCCCCCCCCCCCCCCCCCCCCCGCCACGCGGGCGGCACGCCGTCCCCGGGTGCCGCCCCTACCCGCCGGTAGCCCGTGTGGGATCGTCGGGGGCACTACGTCGAGACGGCACCTGCCGCCGTCAGGAAAGAGGACCGATGCGGTTGCAGCTGTCCCCGGAGCTCGAAGCCTTCCGGGAGGAGATGCGGACCTTCTTCACGACCCAGGTGCCGCAGGAGATCCGCGACAAGGTCGCGGCTCACCGGCACGTGTCCAAGGAGGAGTACGTCGAGGCCCAGCGCGTGCTCAACGCCGCCGGCCTGGCCGTGCCCCACTGGCCCGTCGAGTGGGGCGGCAAGGACTGGACGCCCCTGCAGCGCCACATCTGGCGCGAGGAGATGCAGCTGGCCGGCGTCCCCGAGCCCCTCGCCTTCAACACCAGCATGATCGGCCCGGTCATCGCCGCCTTCGGCAACCAGGAGCAGAAGGAGCGCTTCCTGGCCAAGACCGCCAACCTCGACATCTGGTGGTGCCAGGGCTTCTCCGAGCCCGACGCCGGCTCCGACCTGGCCTCGCTGCGCACCACCGCCGTCCGCGACGGCGACGACTGGGTGGTCAACGGCCAGAAGACCTGGACGACCCTGGGTCAGCACGCCGACTGGATCTTCTGCCTGGTCCGCACCGACCCGACGGCCGAGAAGAAGCAGCGCGGCATCTCGATGCTGGTCTTCCCGATGGACACCCCCGGCGTGACGCTCCGCCCCATCGAGCTCATCGACGGCGGCTTCGAGGTCAACGAGGTCTTCTTCGAGGACGTCCGCGTCCCCGCCGAGAACCTCATCGGCGAGGAGAACCGCGGCTGGGACTACGCCAAGTTCCTGCTCGGCAACGAGCGCGTGGGCATCGCCCGCGTGGGCGCGACCAAGAAGATGCTCGCCCAGGCGAAGGACTACGCCCGCGAGATCACCGTCGACGGCCGGCCGCTGCTGGAGGACCCGTTCATGGCCCGGCGGATCGCCGAGGTGGAGAACGAGCTGGTGGCCCTCGAGCTCACCGCGCTGCGCGTCGTCGCGAACTCCGCCGACGGCAAGCCGCACCCGGCGTCCTCGGTGCTCAAGCTGAAGGGCTCGGAGCTGCAGCAGGCCGCCACCGAGCTGCTGGTCGACATCGCCGGCCCGCTCTCGCTCGCCTCCTTCGCCGAGGAAGGCTCCGACGTGCCGGACTGGGCGCGCGTCGCCACCCCGCACTACCTGAACTACCGGAAGGTCTCCATCTACGGGGGCTCCAACGAGGTTCAGCGCACCATCATCGCCGGCACGATCCTGGGGCTGTGATCTGACGTGG
The DNA here is from genome assembly GCF_054050775.1 of Blastococcus sp. SYSU DS0533. Classification (NCBI taxonomy): domain Bacteria; kingdom Bacillati; phylum Actinomycetota; class Actinomycetes; order Geodermatophilales; family Geodermatophilaceae; genus Blastococcus; species Blastococcus sp. SYSU DS0533. Next base: position 72,680 of record NZ_JBJGZZ010000013.1, read on the forward strand.
ACTTCACCTTCGACAGCGAGCAGAACGACCTGCGGGAGGCCGTGCGCGGCCTGCTGGCGCGTGCGTACTCCGACAGCGAGCAGCGCCGGAAGGTCGTCGCCAACGACCCGGGCTTCGACGAGAAGACCTGGGCCCGCCTGGCGGAGATGGGCCTGCTCGGCCTGCCCTTCGCCGAGGAGCACGGCGGCATGGGCGCCGGCCCGATCGAGGTGGCGATCGTCGCCGAGGAGATCGGCCGGGTCATCGCGCCCGAGCCGTTCATCGAGGCGGTCGTCCTCGCCGGCGGCCTGATCGCCGCGGTCGGCACCGATGAGCAGAAGGGCGAGCTCCTCGGGGCCATCGCCGAGGGCACGACCGTGCCGGCGTTCGCCCACGCAGAGACCGGCACCCGGTGGAGCGCCTCCGCGTCGGCGGTCACCGCCACGCAGTCCGGCGACGGCTGGACCCTCAGCGGCGCCAAGGAGCCGGTGCCCACGGGCGCCCGCGCCGACGTCCTGGTGGTCTCCGCCGTGGTCGACGGCGCGACCGCGCTGTTCCTCGTGCAGGGCGACGCGGCGGGCCTGACCCGCACCAGCTACCGCACGCACGACGGCACCCGCGCCGCCGCCGTCCGCTTCGACGGCACCCCGGCGACCCTGCTGGGCGCCGGTGGCGACCAGACAGCCGCCATCGAGCGGGCGCTGGCCGAGGCCCGGATCGCCTACAGCCACGAGGCCATCGGCGCGATGGACACCGCGCTGCGCACCACGGCGGAGTACCTCAAGACCCGCAAGCAGTTCGGCGTCACCCTCAACCGGTTCCAGGCGCTCACCTTCCGCGCCGCGGACATGTACGTGTCCCTGGAGCTGGCCCGCAGCGCCGCGCTGTGGGCCTCGATGGTGCACGACGCCGGTGGCGACGTCATCTCCGCCGCCGACCGTGCCCGGCTGCAGACCAGCCGCGCCGGTCGGCACATCGGCAAGGAGGCCATCCAGCTGCACGGCGGCATCGGCGTGACCGCGGAGTACTCCGTCGGGCACTACACCAGCCGGCTCACCGCCATCGACCACCTGCTCGGTGACGGCGACTTCGCCGCTGCGCGGCTGGCCCGCACGGTGGGCGAGCGGGCGACCGTCGACCCGCTGGGCGCGCCCTACGCCGTCTAGGCGACACCCCGCCGCGGAGCCCCGTCCCTCGACCCGAGGGGCGGGGCTCCGTCGCGTCGTGGCCCGTTCCGGGCCCGCCGGACCCCGAGGGAGCCGGCGCCCCGTCCCGTGCGGGGATCCCCCGGCGGCGTGCCGTGCCTCACATTTCCGCACCCGTCCACCGCGGCCGCGCGATCCCAGGCAATATCCGTCCAACCCACCGAGCACCGCGAACGACCCCACTGGCGGGCAGGCGACGAGGCCTGCCCGGCGAGGAACGGAGCGCCACGATGCAGATCGGAGTCCCGCGCGAGACGCGGCCCCGCGAGACCCGGGTGTCCGCGACACCGGCGACGGTCGCGCAGCTGGTGCAGCTCGGCTACGACGTCGTGGTGGAGACCGGAGCCGGCGCGGCGGCCAGCTTCCCCGACGAGGCGTACCTCACGGCCGGCGCGCGGATCGGCACGACGGCCGAGGCCTGGGGGTCCGAGGTCGTCCTGCGGGTCAACGCCCCCGCCCGGGACGAGATCGGGCTGCTCGCCGACGGCGCGACGCTGATCAGCCTCCTCTCCCCCGGCCTGAACCCCGAGCTGGTCGAGGCGCTCGCCGCCCGACCGCTCACCGTGCTGGCCATGGACGCCGTCCCCCGCATCTCGCGGGCCCAGTCGATGGACGTGCTCTCGTCGATGGCCAACATCGCCGGCTACCGGGCTGTCATCGAGGCGGCCAACGTGTTCGGCCGGTTCTTCACCGGCCAGGTCACCGCGGCGGGCAAGGTGCCGCCGGCCAAGGTGCTCGTCGCGGGCGCGGGCGTGGCCGGGCTGGCCGCCATCGGCACCGCTTCCAGCCTGGGCGCCGTCGTCCGCGCCACCGACGTCCGCCCCGAGGTCGCCGAGCAGGTGCGCTCCCTGGGCGGCGAGTACGTCGCCGTCCCCGCCGGGGAGCAGGAGGTGAGCAGCGACGGCTACGCCCGCGAGATGGGCGAGGACTTCAACCGGCGGGCCGCCCAGATGTACGCCGAGCAGGCCCGCGACGTCGACATCGTCATCACCACCGCACTCATCCCCGGCCGGCCCGCGCCGAGGCTGATCACCGAGGAGATGGTCGCCTCGATGCGCTCGGGCTCGGTGATCGTCGACATGGCCGCCGCGCAGGGCGGCAACGTCGCCGGCTCGGTGGCCGACGAGGTGGTGGTGACCCCCAACGGCGTCACCATCATCGGGTACACCGACCTGCCCGCCCGGCTCCCCGCGCAGGCCTCCCAGCTGTACGGCACCAACCTGGTCAACCTGCTCAAGCTGCTGACCCCCGGCAAGGACGGCCGGCTGGTCCTCGACCTCGACGACGTCGTCCAGCGGGGCATCACCGTGGTGCGGGACGGCGAGCTGATGTGGCCTCCACCGCCCGTGCAGGTCTCGGCGGCACCCCCACCGGCCGCACCCCCGGCGGGGGCGACAGCGGGCATGCCGGCCGTGCCGCAGCGGACCCCCGCGCCCGCGCGCCGGTTCGCGCTCGTCGGGCTGGGTGGGGCCCTGCTCTTCCTGGTGGCCGCCTTCTCCCCCGACGAGCTGCTCGGGCACGTCACCGTGTTCGCCCTCGCCGTCGTCGTCGGCTTCTACGTGATCGGGAAGGTGCACCACGCCCTGCACACGCCGCTGATGAGCGTCACGAACGCCATCTCCGGGATCATCGTGGTCGGCGCGCTGCTGCAGCTCGGCAGCGACGACGGCGTGGTGCGCGCGCTGGCCTTCGTAGCCACCCTCGTGGCGAGCATCAACGTCTTCGGCGGCTTCGCCGTCACCCGCCGCATGCTGGGCATGTTCTCCCGCGGCCAGGGCACGGAAGCCGCTGCCCGATGACCGCCACCACCGCCGCGGCCGCGGCCTACATCGTCGCGGCCCTGCTGTTCATCCTGAGCCTCGCCGGGCTCAGCAGGCACGAGACCGCCAAGGCCGGGAACGCCTACGGCATCGCCGGCATGGCGATCGCGCTGGCCGCCACGGTCGGCCTGGCCACCCGGGACATCTCCGCCGTCGGGCTCACCCTCCTCGTGCTCGCCGTGGTCATCGGTGCCGCTATCGGGCTGTGGCGGGCGCGCGTGGTGGAGATGACCGGCATGCCGGAGCTGATCGCGCTGCTGCACAGCTTCGTCGGCCTGGCCGCCGTACTCGTGGGGTGGAACGGCTACCTCTCGGTCGAGGGTGCCGACGGCGGCTCCTCGCTCACCGGCGCCGAGGCCGGCATCCACTCCGGCGAGGTCGTGGTCGGCGTCTTCATCGGCGCGGTCACGTTCACCGGCTCGATCGTCGCCTTCCTCAAGCTCTCGGCGCGGATCAAGAGCAACCCGCTGGTGCTGCCGGCCCGCAACTGGCTCAACCTGGGCGCCCTGGCGCTGTTCGCCGTCCTGACCGTCGTGTTCGTGGCCGAGCCGAGCCTGCTGGTGCTCTCGGTGGTCACGGTGCTGGCGCTGGCGCTGGGCTGGCACCTGGTGGCCTCGATCGGCGGCGGCGACATGCCCGTCGTCGTCTCGATGCTCAACAGCTACTCGGGCTGGGCCGCCGCCGCGTCGGGCTTCCTCCTGGGCAACGACCTGCTGATCATCACCGGCGCCCTGGTCGGCTCCTCCGGCGCCTACCTCTCCTACATCATGTGCAAGGCCATGAACCGCTCCTTCCTCTCGGTCATCGCCGGCGGGTTCGGCAACGAGGGGTCCGCCGCGTCGTCCGACGTCGACTACGGCGAGCACACCGAGATCACCCCCGAGGAGACCGCCGAGCTGCTGCGGGACGCGAAGTCGGTCGTCATCACCCCCGGCTACGGCATGGCGGTCGCGCAGGCGCAGGGCGCCGTCGCCGAGCTGACCCGCAAGCTGCGCGCGAAGGACGTCGAGGTGCGGTTCGGCATCCACCCGGTCGCCGGGCGGCTGCCGGGGCACATGAACGTGCTCCTGGCCGAGGCCAAGGTGCCCTACGACATCGTGCTGGAGATGGATGAGATCAACGACGACCTCGCCGGTACGTCGGTGGTCCTGGTCATCGGCGCCAACGACACGGTGAACCCCGCGGCCACCGAGGACCCCTCCAGCCCGATCGCCGGCATGCCGGTGCTGCGGGTGTGGGAGGCCGAGCACGTGGTGGTCTTCAAGCGTTCCATGAACACCGGCTACGCCGGTGTGCAGAACCCCCTGTTCTTCCGGGAGAACAGCCGGATGCTCTTCGGTGACGCCCGGGAGCGCGTGGAGGACATCCTCAAGGCCCTGTGACGTCCGCAGCCGGCTGTCGTGCCGGCTGAGCAGCCGCTACGGTGGGCACATGCGCGTTCACGGCTCGGTGAGGGGCGTCCCCCCACCGCGGGCGCGCGACCACGTGTGCTGGGTGTACCGCGACGAGGACGAGCTCGACGCCGCGGTCGTCGCCTTCGCCGGCGGCGGGCTGGCCCGCGGGGAACGCCTGCTCGGCGTGGGCGACCGGGTCGTGGCGGCCGTCCGGCGTGGCGGTGCGGCCCTCGGCGGCGTCGAGGAGCTCGTCACCGACGGTGCCCTGCAGCTGCTCTCGCTGGAGGAGGCCTACGCCGCCGCCGGGCCCTTCGGCGCCGGGCGGCAACGGGACTTCTACGACCGGGCGACGCGGAAGGCCCGCGCGGAGGGCTACCGCGGGCTGCGCGTGATCGCCGACGTCAGCGCGCTGGCCGGCGACCCCTCTGCCCGGGCGGAGCTGGCCCGGTGGGAGCACGGGGCCGACGAGTACATCGCCCACGGGCCCGGCATGGCCGCCTTGTGCGCCTACGACGCCACCCTGCCGGGAGCAGCCCTGGACGCCGTCACCGCCGTGCACCCGCAAGTCCACGCACCGCACGCTCCACCGCCCTTCCAGGTCTTCTTCGACCGGCACCGGGTCGTCGTCGTCGGCGAGGTCGACCTGGTGGGCGCGGAGCGGCTCTTCCGGGTCCTGGCCACCTCCCCGGTCGAGGGTGGCACCTGCACGCTGGACCTCTCCGGCCTCGGCTTCGCCGACGTCGCCGGCTGCCGCGCGATCGCCCGCTGGGCCCGGTCGCTCGCCGCCACGGGTACGGGGGTCGAGGTGCGCGATGCACCGCCGCTGGTCCGGCGGGCGTGGCGGCTGCTGGGGTTCGACCGGTGGGCGCCGGTCGTCTTCACCACCGCCCCCTGATCCGCCGCCGCGACCGTCCCACGCCGGGGTCGCACGCCCCCCGGGATCGGCCCTGGCCCGTGGCTATATTGAGCACCGCTACACACGCGTCACACAGCCGGCGCGCGGCAAGGGCCCCAGGCCCGGCCCGAGGGCACCTGGAACAACGCGGGACCCCTCTCTGACCGCCGGCGCTCGTTCGTCCGGTGCAGGAACCGACGGAGTGCAAGGCGTGACACCCCCTGACGACGACGATGCGCTCGCCGTCCAGCCGGCGTTCGAGGAGCTGGCCCAGCTCTCCTTCGCGGAGCACTCGCTGGAATCCGTGCTGAGCACGGTGACGGAGCTGGCCACCCGCATCCTCCCGGGCCGCCCGGTGGCCTCGGTGACGATCCTCGGCGACGCCCGCCCCAGCACGGTGGCCGCCAGCGGGCAGCTGGCGGTGGACCTGGACGAGGTGCAGTACCGCTTGGGCAGCGGCCCCTGCCTCGAGGCGGCGGCGACCGGCCGCCCCACCGTGGTCGCCGACACCCGTGCGGAGCCGCGCTGGCCGGCGTTCGGCGCCGAGGCCGCCGCGCTGGGCTGCGGGAGCACGCTGTCCTACCCGCTGCCGGTCCAGGAGCGGGTCTCCGGGTCGATGAACGTGTACGCCGGGGACTTCACGGTCGCCGACGACCGCACCCGGTCCCTGGTCTCGCGGCTCGCCGCCTACGCGGTCGGCCCGGTGTCGAACATGTACCTGTACGAGACCGCGGTGGAGCGGGCCGCGCACCTCCAGGCAGCCTTGGAGCACCGGGCGGTGATCGACCAGGCCAAGGGCATCCTCATGGAGCGGCACAAACTCACCGCCGACCAGGCCTTCCGGTTGCTCGCGCGGGTGTCGATGGAGAGCAACACCAAGGTGCGTGACGTGACCGCGCGCTTCGTGCTGACCGGGCAGCTGCGGCCCGACTGAGTCGGCCAGCCCCGGGCGCGAGGAGTTGCGTCCGGGGCGCCGGTCACCCACGGTTTGCTGGTGGATCCCTTCCGCGGGCTCGGCATGCCCCGCATCCCCGGGTTCGGCGAGCTCGTCGCGCTGCTGCAGACGCAGACGGAGGCCTTGTCCCAGCTCCCCCGCACGCTGGCCGACCTGAACAGCACGGTCCGGGAGCTGACCGCAGCCACCACCGCCGCCCGGGAGACCATCGCCTCGGCCCAGCGCATGGCCGAGCGTCTGGAGGGCCTGGTCGAGGAGCTCGAGGAGCCGGTGCGCGCCCTGCGCCCGGGCATCGAACGGGTGGGTCGGGTGCTGGACGACCCCGCCGTCGACACGGTCCCGGAGACCTTGCGCCGGATCCACGACGACCTGATGCCGCTGATCCACGGACTGCGCCAGGCCCAGACCCGCGTGGGGTCGGTGACCGGCCTGCTGCGCCGTCGTCCACCCCACGACGAGGACGACGGCTACTGACCGGGGAGCTGACCACCGACCTCGTCCCGCTGCTGGTGTGCGCCCTGGCGGTGCTGCTGGCGTCGGTCGTCCAGACGGCGACCGGGATGGGCTTCGGCCTGCTCGCCGGGCCCCTGGTGCTGCTCGTGCAGCCCGCGCTGGTGCCCGGCCCCCTGCTGGTGGGCACGCTCGCCTCGCTGCTGCCGGTGGTGTGGCGCGAGCGCGCAGCGCTGGAGCTCACGACCGTGCGCGGTGCGGTGCTGGCCTCGGTCCCCGGTGTCGTCGCGGGTTTGTGGCTGTTGCAGGTGATCGACGTCCGATTGTTGGGGATAACGGTCGCCGTGGTGGTGCTGCTGGCGTGCAGCGCGTCACTCGCGGGCGTGCGCCTGCCGGGCGGACGGCGTGCGCTCGCCGTCGCCGGCTTCGCCTCCGGCGCGCTCTCGACGGTCGCGGCGACGCCGGGGCCGCCCCTGGTGGTCACCTACCGGGCGCCCACCCCGGCCGCCCATCGGGCGAACCTGTCGGTGTTCTTCGTCGGGACGACGCTGCTCTCCCTCGGCGTGCTGCTGGCCGGTGGTGAGCTGACCGGCGGCGGGCTGGCCGCCGGGGTGGGGCTGGTGCCCTTCGTGCTGCTCGGCTTCCTGCTCGCCGGACCGCTGCGCCGGCGGCTCGCGCTGCCGGTGATGCGCCGTACCGCCCTGGTGCTCTGCCTGCTCTCCGGCGCGGCCCTGCTGGTCAGGTCGCTCGCGGCCTGACCGTCACTGCCCGGCGGGGGGCTCCCGGCGCACGAAGTCGCCGACGGCCTCCTCCAGCCGCGCCCACGTCCCGCTCCACTCCACCAACGGGTCGAGGATCCGCTCGAAGACGGCGAGCTGCTGGTCGAAGGCGTCCAGCTGGGCCCGCATCGCCGCGATCGAGCTGCGCTGCGAGGTCACCATCTCCTTGATCGCGCGCAGCTGGGCGGCGGACATCGCACCCGGCGGGCTCGGCAGGGCGGGCAGCGGGAGCCGCGACGTCGCGTTGCCGGCGAGCCCGCGGGCGCGATCGCTGAAGAACCGCAGCTGGCTCACGAACTCGTCGATCGACCGGCCCACGAAGCCGCCCTGCGGGGTGGTCCGGTCGTCGTCGCCGGCCTCGGTCATCGTTCCCCCTCCGTCGGTGCTGCACCGACCTTAGGCAGCCCGGCGGGTCCACGGCGAGGGCACCGAGGGCCGCCCGGCGCACCGCGCGGCGGTGCGACCGGTGCGCCGGGGCCCCGTGGGACGGGAGGGGCGGGCGTCCCGCGTCGGACCGCGGACGGACGCGCCCCCGCACGGAAGCTGGCTGCCCGACCGAGCCCCCGAACCCCTGGGAGACCCGTGCACCTCCGCGGCATCCTGCCGGCCCTCGCCTCCGTCGCGCTCTGCACCGCCCTCGCCGGCTGCAGCGCCCCGATCGCCGTCCGCCCCGCCGCGGCCGCCGCCGACGCCAGCCCGGCGCGGTCGGCGCCGGGCGACCCCGCTGCCGCCGTCGACGCCGCCCTGGCCGCGCTCGACCGGCGGGCCGAGGTCGCACAGCTGTTCGTCGCGGGGGTGGCGCTGGACGACCTCGGCGACGCCGACGTGCTCGTGGCCCACGGCGTGGGCGGCCTCTTCCTCGCCGGCCGGAGCGCCGCCCCCGTCACCGAGCTGGCCGCGACGACCGGGGGCTGGCAGGAGCGCACCCCGGGCCCGGGGCTGTGGATCGCGGCCGACCAGGAGGGCGGTGCCGTGCAGACCCTCAAGGGCGAGGGCTTCGACCGGCTCCCGGCCGCCGCCGAGCAGGGCGCCCTGCCCGCCGACCGGCTCGCCACCCTCGCCGACGGACTGGGGCGGGAGCTGAGCGCGGCCGGGGTGAACCTCAACCTGGCGCCGGTCGCCGACGTCGTCCCGGCCGGGACCGAGGAGGGCAACGAGCCGATCGGGGCGTTCGGCCGCCAGTACGCGGGCACGGGACCCGAGGTGGCCGAGGACGCCGCCGCCGTCGCCGACGGGCTCGCGGCGCACGGCGTGGTGCCGACCTTCAAGCACTTCCCCGGGCTGGGGCTGGTGCAGGGCAACACCGACACGAGCGCCGGCGTCGTCGACCCGCTCACCGGCGCCGACGGCGAGCAGGTCACCGCCTTCGCCGAGGCGCTCGCCCGGACGTCGGCCGACGGGTTCGTGATGACCTCGTCGGCGACCTATCCGCTGATCGACCCCGGCAACCAGGCGGCGTTCTCGCGGGCGGTGGTCACCGACCTGCTGCGCGGGCGGCTCGGCTTCGAGGGCGTGGTGATCTCCGACGACCTGGCCAACGCCGCGGCGGTCCAGGGCCTGCCCGCCGGCGAGCGGGCCACCCGCTTCCTCGCCGCCGGGGGCACCCTGGTGCTCAGCTGCGACGGCGACCTGGTGCCGGAGATGGTCGACGCGGTGCTGGCGCGCGCCGAGGCGGACCCGGCGTTCGCCGACGTCGTCCACGCCGCCGTCCGCACCGCGCTCACCGCCAAGGCCGAGGCCGGCCTCCTCTGACCCCCGACGACGAGTTCGGCGATCTCGTCCCCATCAGGCAGCTGACGGGGACGAGATCGCCGATCTCGCGGTGAGGTGCTGGAACGGCCTCGCTGCAGGGCCCCGCCGCGAGCCTGCGAGCGGTGGGGGGCAGCGAGGTCCTTCTAGTACCAGCCCACCGACTGCGAGTGCGCCCACGCACCGCACGGCGAGCCGTAGCGGTTGTTGATGTAGATCAGCCCCGCGTCGATCTGCCGGTAGCCGTCAGAGGTCTTGGCGATGCCGGTGCCGGCCCAGGTGGAGTCGAGGAACTGCGCGATGCCGTAGGCGGTGCTGCGCGGGTTCTGGGCGTTGGGGTTCCAGCCGCTCTCCTTGCCCCACAGGCTCTCGAGGCAGGAGAACTCGCCGGCCGAGCCGACCTTGCCCATCGCGTACTCCTTGAAGGAGCCGGCCGGGGCCGGTGCGGCGGCCGGGGCAGGCGCGGGGCGGGCGGGCGCCGGGGCCGGTGCGGGGACGCTGGCCGCCTGCTGGCGGGCGGCCTCGGCGCGGGCGGCTTCCTCCGCGGCGGCCTTGCGCGCAGCCTCCTCGGCGGCGGCCTTGCGCGCGGCCTCCTCCTCGGCGGCCTTGCGAGCGGCCTCCTCGGCGGCGCGGCGGTCGAGCTCGGCCTGCTCGGCGGCGGCCCGCGCCTCGGCGGCGGCGGTCTGCTCGGCAGCGCGCTCGCTCCGGCTCGCGGCCAGGGGTGCGAGGCTCTGCACGGCGGACTCGACGGCGTCGGCCGCCGGGGCTCCGGTGGGGATCCCGAGCTGCTCGGCCACGCTGACCGACGCCAGCTCCGGCTCCGCCTGCGCGGCCGGCTCGTGGGCGACGACGCCGTTGACCAGGATCCCGCCCGCGGCGGCGACGGCCAGGAGCAGCGCGGGACGGCGGACCGACCGGGTGGTGCGGCGCCCGCCGGCGGGACGGAGGGCGCGGGTGATCGAGGTGGCGCGGAGGTTCATGGGGAGGGACTGCTCCAGGGGCAGGGCACAGCGGGCCGCGGAGGCGGCGCGACTGCGAGGTGGTCGAGTGGCAGCGGGTCGGGCGGGTGCCCGGGCGCTCAGCGCGGGGAAGGCGCGCGCGAGGCTCCGTACCGGCTGCGGTTCCGTGCAAGGTGGGCCCGCGGGCTCGCCATGCGGCGGCTCTCCGTTTCTTCCGTGTGCCGCCTACCGGGTTAGCTGACGGATTCGGGCGGGAAGCGGCCCTACCCGCGGCGGGACGTGCCCGGCGCAGGATTCACCCCAGTGCTGCGGTGGGTCCCCGGCTCGCCCCGGAAGGCGACTCGGCGGCGCCCGGCGGACCTCCCCGGTGGGGAGTGGACGACCGTCCGGGCCCAGCCACCGTAACCACCGTTATGCAGTCGTGACAATCCCCCGGCGGTCACCGGTCCGTGAGCCGGGCCTCACGGCAGCCGCCAGACGGTGGTCCGGCGCACCGGAACGGGTCCGCTCGGCGCCGGCTCGGTGTCGGGGACGTCGTAGGTCGCCAGCGCCTCCAGCCGGTCCTCGGGCAGGTAGACCCGGCCGGGATCGCCGACGAGCACCTCGGCTCCGCGCGCCCGGGCCGCGGTCAGGAAGGGCAGCACCCGGTCGGTCATCTCCCGGTCGTAGCAGACGTCGCCGGCCAGCACGACCCCGACGTCCGGCGGGTCCGCACCGAGCACGTCCCCGACCGGCGTGATGCCGGCCGTCCCGTTCCGGGCGGCGTTGACGGTGACGGCGGTCAGCGCGTACGGGTCGACGTCGCTGGCGAGCACCGCGCTCGCCCCGGCGAGGACGGCGGCGACGGCGACCAGGCCGCTGCCGGCGCCCAGGTCGAGGACCGCGCGCCCGGCCACGAGCTCCGGGTGGTCGAGGACGTACCGCGCCAGCGCCTGCCCGCCCGGCCAGGCCGCGGCCCAGAACGGCGGGTCGGTGGAGGTGCGCCCGTGCTCGGTCTCCATCGCCTCCCAGAGGGCGACGACGTCGGCAGCGACCAGCAGCTCGACCTCGGGCACCAGGTCCGGGCGCACCGGCCGGGTGTGGGCGCTGACGAACCCCGCGGGGATAGGACGGTCCACCCCGGCAGTCAACCGCACCCGTCCCCCGGCCCCCGGGCCACCCGCCTCAGAGCCGGGCCGACCAGGAGGAGAGGACGCCCGCGGGGCGGAAACCGAGCTCCTCGTTGACCGCGACCATGGGGGTGTTGTCCTCGGCGTTGTAGGTGCTGACCCGGCGAACCTCGGGGAAGCCTGCGGCCAGCTCCCGCAGCACCGCGGCCTTCATGCGGGCACCGAGCCGGTGGCCGCGGTGCTCGGGCAGCACCAGCGTGCCGCCCTGGTGGGCGAGCACCGGCTGGGCGAGCGGGATCTGCAGGTCGGTGAAGCCGACGAGGCGGCCGCCGGTCACCGCCCCCGCGCTGAGCACCGTCCGGCCCCGGGCGAGGTGCGTCTGCTCGTACTCGCGGATCCGGTCGCCGTCCCACTCCTCCTCCCCCACCGGCAGCTCGCCGTGCGGCGCGTCGGTCGTCATGCGCCGCTCCAGCAGCGCCCGGTCGGCCAGCAGCGGGCCCGGGGTGCGGTCCCGCCAGGTGACCACCTCGTACCCGGCGCCCGCCGCGGCGGCCCCGGCCTCCAGCGCCGCCAGCCGGCCCTCCTCGACCGGCAGCGCCAGGTCCCGGCGGGTCTCCAGCAGGTCGCAGGTCCAGCCGTGCCGCTCGGCGAAAGCCCGCCCCGGTGCACCGGGACCCGGTTCGTCCACCTCGCTCACCAGCAGCGTGCGCCCGAGGGAGGCAGCGATCCCACGGGCCTCGGCCAGCAGCGCGCTGCCCAGGCCCCGGCGCCGCGCAGCCGGGGCCACCGCCAGGTCGACCACCGCCAGCGACCGGTTGTCCTTCAGCGGGACGATCAGCCGCAGGGCGCCGGCGACCGCGCCGTCCACCAGTGCCGCCCGGTGCGTGCCGTCACGCGACCCACCCGGCGCCACGAGCTCGCGGCCCAGCGCGACGTGCTCCCGGGCCGGCCGGGGCGGATCGTCGGGCCGGGCGTCACGGCCCGCGGCGGACCACACCTCGCACCAGGCGGGGAAGAGGTCGTCGTCGGGTGCCAGCTCGACGATCCGGCAGGAGGAGTGGGTCACGGTTCCCGTTCTACCGAGCGCGGCAACCGCTTTCCCGACCTCAGCGCGCCGGCGCCGTGCGCCGGGCGATCAGCCGCCAGTAGGAGCCGGGGAGCACGCGGACGAGGACGTCGGGCACCTTGGCGGTCCAGCCGATCAGCAGCCGGGGACGGCGGCGCTCGATCGCCGCGACGATCTGCGCGGCGGCGACCTCCGGCGGGATGCGCAGCAGCTTGCTGAACTGCTCGCGCCCCTTCTGGTACTCCTCGACCGAGACGCCGGCGCCGGTGCGGGCGCTCTCGGCGATCCGGGTGCGGACCCCGCCGGGGTGGACCACGGTGACGCCGATCCCGTCGTCGGCCAGCTCGTGGCGGAGCGCCTCGCCGAACCCCCGGACGGCGAACTTGCTCGTCGCGTAGGCCACCTGTCCGGCGGGGGCGAAGATGCCGAAGACGCTGGACACGTTCACCACGTGCGCACCGGGGTGCGCCTTCAGCACCGGCAGCAGGGTGTGGGTGAGGCGGACGACGGCGTGCAGGTTGACCGCCAGCAGCCACTCGACGTCCTCGAGGCCGACCTGGTCGAAGCGCCCGCCCAGGGCCACGCCGGCGTTGTTGACCAGCAGCGTCGTCTCCGGGTGCTCGGCGACGAGCGTCGCGGCCACCCGGGCGGTCGCCTCGTCGTCGGCGAGGTCGACCACGTGGGTGGCGACGCGGAGGCCGGGGTGCCCGGCTCCGATCCCGTCGGCCACCGCCGCCAGCCGTTCGGCGTCCCGGTCGAGGAGCACCAGGTGGCTGCCCCGGTCGGCCAGCTGCGCGGCCAGTGCCTCCCCGATCCCGCTGGCCGCGCCGGTGACGACCGCCGTCCCCCCGGCGAACGCGTAGGGCCGCATCACGCCACGACCCGCTCTGCAGCCGGCACGCGCGGCTGGAAGGTCATGCCCTCGTCCTCCAGGGGCCCGCGGCGCATCATCGCGACGTCCCGCAGGTAGTTCTGGTGCAGCCGCCAGGGCGCGCGGCGCCCCTGCTGCGGCAGTCCGGCGAGGCCGCGCCGCACGTAGCCGGCGGCGAGGTCCAGGAACGGTGCGCCGCCGCCCTCGGGCGGCGCGACCGGCGTCGCCGAGGCGTAGCCGTGGGCGTCCAGGTGGTCCAGCAGGCGGCAGACGTAGCGGTTGACCAGATCGGCCTTCAGCGTCCACGAGGCGTTGGTGTAGCCGATCACCATCGCGAAGTTGGGCACGCCGGAGAGCATCATGCCCTTGTAGGAGACCCGCTCGGAGAGCTCCACCGGCTCCCCGTCGACCACGATCCGCATGCCCCCCACGGGCAGCAGGTTCAGCCCGGTGGCGGTCACGACGACGTCGGCGACGAGACGCTCCCCCGAGGCCAGCTCGATGCCGTCCTCGGTGAAGGTCGCGATCCGATCGGTGACGATCGACGCCGTGCCCCGGCGCAGGGCGCGGAACAGGTCGCCGTCGGGGACGAGGCACAGCCGCTGGTCCCAGGGGTCGTACGGCGGGTTGAAGTGCGTGTCGACGTCGATGCCCGGCAGCTGCTTCTGCGTCATGCGCCGCAGCAGCGAACGCACCAGCGCCGGGCGACGGCGGCTGAGCTGGTAGAGCGCGGTGCTGGTGAGCACGTTCTTCCAGCGCACCACCGAGTAGGCCGCCCGCTCCGGCAACCGGGCCCGGAGCTTCTCGGCCAGGGGGTCGTGGCCCGGCAGCGACATCACGTAGCTGGGCGTGCGCTGCAGCATGGTCACGTGCGCGGCCTGCTCGGCCAGGTTGGGCACCAGGGTGACCGCGGTGGCCCCGCTGCCGATGACGACGACCCGCTTGCCGGTCAGGTCGAGGTCCTCGGGCCAGTGCTGCGGGTGGACGAGCCGCCCACCGAAGCGCTCCTCCCCCGGGAACTCCGGCCGGAAGCCCTGGTCGTAGCAGTAGTAGCCGGAGCAGACCTGCAGCCAGGAGCAGGTGAGGGTCACCGTCGTGCCGGTGTCGGCGCGCTCCGCCGTGACCGTCCAGCGAGCGTCCGCGCTCGACCACTCCGCCCGGACGACGCGGTGGTGGTAGCGGATCCGCTCCGTGACGCCGTGCTCCCGGGCGGTCTCCTCGAGGTACCGGCGGATGGCGGGGCCGTCGGCGATCGACTCGGGTTCCCGCCACGGCCGGAAGGAGTAGCCGAGGGTGAACATGTCCGAGTCCGACCGGATGCCCGGGTAGCGGAAGAGGTCCCAGGTGCCGCCCAGCGCGGCCCGCGACTCCAGCAGGGCGTAGCTGGTGCCCGGCCGCTCGCGCTCCAGGTGGCAGGCGGCGCCGATGCCGGAGAGGCCGGCCCCGACGATCAGGACGTCCAGGTGCTCGGTGGTCACATCTCACTCCCCGGTCCGCTCCCGGCCGGGCGGCCGCGGGCTGGTCCGACGCTATCGACGCGGTGTCGAGGTCGTCAACACGGTGTCGAGGAAGGGCTCGCGGTGGCTATCCTCCGTCCCGTGCAGAGTGCCGAGAGCGAGCAGCCCGTCGCCGGTCGCGGCCGGCGGGCGCCCCGGCCCTCCGGCGACGACCGCGAGCTGGCCATCCTCGCCACCGCCGAGCGGCTGCTCGCCGAACGGCCGCTGACCGCCATCTCCGTGGACGACCTCGCGCGCGGCGCCGGCATCTCGCGGCCGACCTTCTACTTCTACTTCTCCTCCAAGGACGCCGTCCTGCTGGCCCTGCTCGACCGGGTGGTCGCCGAGGCGGACACGGCGATGCGCCAGGTGTTCGGCACCCCGGCGAGCAGCGCGCGGGACGGCTGGGCGCGGGCGATCGGCGCCTACTACGAGACCTTCCGCGCGCACCGGGCGCTCACGGTCGCCTGGGCGCAGGCCCGCTCCACCAACGACGAGGTGCGGGAGCTCTGGTCCGCGGTGGTCGAGCGCTGGGTGACGCGGTCGGCCGCGGCCATCGAGGCCGAGCGGTCCCGCGGCGCTGCCCCGGCCGGCTCCGCCGCCCGCGACCTCGCGGTCGCCCTCACGTCGATGAACGAGCGCGTGCTCTACGCGACCTTCAGCGGGGACGGGCCCGCCGTCGCCGAGCAGGACGTCGTCGAGGTCCTGCTCGGGATCTGGCTCGCCGCCGTCTACGGCACCCCCGCGCCGGGGTGAGCGGCCGGCGCCGCGTCACAGCCGGAGGGTCGCCACCGCGCTGCCGGTCAGGCTGCCGGACCACACGGTGCCGCCGGACTCGCGCACGCCGGTGAGCGTCTCGAAGCCGGGGATCTCACCGCTGAAGCGGTGCACCGTCGCCCCGCTCGCGTCGACGGCGAGCACACCCATCGTCCGGCCCGGGCTGGGCTGCAGGCGGGGCGGCAGCGTGCTGAGCGGCGCGGGCAGCCGGTGGATGGCGGCCAGCGCCGCGACCCGCGGGCTGGGCAGGGTGCTCCACACCAGCCCGTCCGAGCCGAGCGCGATGTCGTCGGGGTGGCCGGGGAGGTCGTCGACGAACACCTCGCTCGTGCCGGTGCGCGCACCGGTCAGCCAGACCCGGCGCAGCCGCGCCGCGCCGGTCTCCGCGACCGCCACCCACGACCCGTCGGCGGCCAGGGCGACGCCGTTGGCGAATTCGAGGCCGCCGAGCAGCTCGGTCACGGCACCGTCGGGCGCCCGGCGGAGCAGCCGACCGGCACCACCGTCGTCCCCGCGAGATCGCGCACCACGCCTCCCCGTTGCGCCCGCGGCCGCTGCGCGGGTCAGCGGGCAGTCTGCACGGCCGGGTGCGCGCCCCCGGGGGGTCACTCCCCGACGACGGCGCCGGCCCCCTCGGTGGTGAAGTCGCGGCCCTGGGCGCCGGTGCGCACCACGGTGACCGGGCAGGCGGCGTGGTGCACCAGCTGGTCGCTCACCGAGCCCAGCAGCAGACCGGCGAAGCCGCCCCGGCCGCGCGCGCCGACGACGAGCAGGCTCGCCCCCTCGGCCGCGGCCAGCAGGCCGGGCACCGGGGCACGGTGGACGACGTGGGTGGTGACCCGGCAGGCGGGGTCGAGGCCGGCCGCCTTCACGTGGGCGGCGAGCTCGTCGCGCACGGCCTGCTCCCAGTCGACCAGCGGCGGCACGTAGCCGGGCTCCCAGCTGGCGGGCTGCGGAGCGCTCGTCATCGACCAGGCGCGGACGACGTGCAGCTCCACGTCGGCGCGGCGGGCCAGCCGCCCGGCCCACTTGAGCGCCTCCTGCGCGCACTTGGAGCCGTCGTGCCCGACGACGACGCCGCCCTCGATCCGAACGACCTCACGGACCTCGTCCACCGCTGACCTCCTCGTTCCCGCATCCCGGCGCGATCACCGACGCGGCCAGCCTCTCATCACCCGCGCCCGGCCACGCCACCGGCGCCGCACGCCACGCCGTCAGCCGACGGGTTCCGGGCGGCTCCCCAGCAGGGCCAGCTCCTCGGCCGGCGGGACGCCGACGGCCTGCAGCGCCTCACCGATCCGGTCGGTCAGGCACCGCAGCGACTCCCGGGCCTGGTCCCGCTGCCGGCACAGGTCCTCGACCTCCGCGCGGACGGTGGCCAGGTGGGCGGCGGCGGCCTCGTCGGCGGCGGCTCGCTCGCCATGGGCCTGCTCCGCGGCGCGCTCCCGCTCCGCCGCGGCCTCCGCCGCCAGCCGGTCGCGCTCCGCGGCCGCCTCGGTCGCCAGCCGGTCGCGTTCCGCGGCCGCCTCGGCCGCCAGCCGGTCCCGTTCCGCCGCCGCCTCCGCCGCCAGCCGGTCCCGCTCGGCCCCCGCGGCGCGCAGCAGCTCCGCGGCCTCGGCCTGCGCCCGCTCCAGGGCAGCGGCACCCTCGGCGCGGTCCCGCTGCGCGTTCACGCGGAGCTGGTCGGCGACGTCGATCGCCAGCTCCTTGATCTCGTGCGCCTTGCGCAGCCGGGCGTCCGCCTCCAGGCGCGCGTCGGCGCGCAGCTGCGCGGCCTCGGCCTCGGCGGCGTCCAGCACCTGCGCGGCCTGGTCCTCGGCCAGGCGCAGCACCTCGCCCACGCGGGCGCTGACCGCCGGGCGCTCCCGGCCCACCGGCTGCTCGGCGAGGAGCCGGCGGGAGATCTCCAGCTCGGTCCCGCAGGCGACGACGCGGTCGAGCAGGTGCTCCCGCTCCCGCTGGGCGGCGGCGAGCTCGTTCTCGGCCCAGGCGACGTAGTTGTCGACCTGCACCCGGTCGTACCCGCGCACCGAGCCGCGGAAGGACGGCCCGTGGTCCAGCAGCACCTCCAGGCCGCCGGTCGGCCGCTGGACCGGGGGGACGGCCCCGTCCGGCGGCACCTCCTCGTCCTGGACACGGTTGGCGACGAATTCGACACGCCGGAGCATCCGGATGGCCCCCCTGGGAAGTAGGTGGGGCGAATCTCCCAGAGCGCTCCCGGGCGCGCGGCTCACCGTGACGGCTCCGTGACCCGTGTCGCGGCGGGCCCGGGGGTGCCACGGCGGGGCGTGCCGAGCCGGTCACCGTGTGCTGTCACCGGAGCCCCGCACCCCTCGTCGGGGCGAGCGGGCATACGACGAGGTGGCCGCGCGTTCACCGAGCAGCGATGATTGCACTCTCAACCAGTTTGGAGCTCGAGATGCAGTTCGGCGTCTTCACCGTCAGCGACATCACCACCGACCCCACGACCGGCCGCACGCCCACCGAGGCCGAGCGGCTGAAGGCGGTGCTGACCATCGCGCAGAAGGCCGAGGAGGTCGGGCTCGACGTCTTCGCGCTCGGCGAGCACCACAACCCGCCGTTCTTCTCCTCCTCCCCCACGACCACGCTGGCCTGGATCGCGGCCCGGACGCAGAAGCTCCAGCTGTCGACCTCGACCACGCTGATCACCACGAACGACCCGGTGAAGATCGCCGAGGACTACGCGATGCTGCAGCACCTGGCCGACGGCCGGGTCGACCTGATGATGGGCCGCGGCAACACCGGCCCCGTCTACCCGTGGTTCGGTCAGGACATCCGCAACGGCATCGAGCTGGCGGTGGAGAACTACGCGCTGCTGCGCCGGCTCTGGACCGAGGACGTCGTCGACTGGTCCGGCCGCTTCCGCACGCCCCTGCAGGGCTTCACCTCCACGCCGCGCCCGCTGGACGGCGTCCCACCGTTCGTGTGGCACGGCTCGATCCGCTCCCCGCAGATCGCCGAGCAGGCCGCCTACTACGGCGACGGCTTCTTCCACAACCACATCTTCTGGCCCAAGGAGCACACCCAGCGGATGGTGGAGTTCTACCGCCGCCGCTACGAGCACTACGGCCACGGCGCCGCCGACCAGGCGATCGTCGGGCTCGGCGGCCAGGTGTTCATGCGGAGGAACAGCCAGGACGCCGTGGCGGAGTTCCGGCCGTACTTCGACAACGCGCCGGTCTACGGTCACGGCCCCTCCCTGGAGGACTTCAGCCGGGAGACCCCGCTGACCGTCGGCTCCCCGCAGCAGGTCATCGAGCGGACCCTGGGCTTCCGCGACTACGTCGGGGACTACCAGCGGCAGCTCTTCCTGATCGACCACGCCGGGCTGCCGCTGAAGACCGTGCTCGAGCAGCTCGACATCCTCGGCGAGGAGGTCGTACCGGTGCTGCGCCGGGAGTTCGCCGCGCTCAAGCCCGCGCACGTCCCCGACGCGCCCACGCACGCCGCCCGGGTCGCCGCCGCCGGGGGCGCGACGGACCGGACCGTGCACGCACCGGCCGACGACGTGACCGGCCGGGTGCGCGACGAGGTGGAGGTCCGATGAGCACCCGCACCCTGGCGGTGGTCAGCGCCGGGTTGTCGACGCCGTCGTCGACCCGGCTGCTGGCCGACCGGCTCACCGCGGCGACGGTCGAGGCGCTGCGCGAGCGCGGCGTCACGGCCACCGTCGAGGTCGTCGAGCTGCGGCAGCACGCCCGCGACCTCGCCGACAACCTGACCACCGGATTCGCCAACCAGGCGTTGCGCGGCGCGGTGGACACCGTCGTCGGCGCCGACGGCCTGATCGCCGTCACGCCGATCTTCTCGGCGTCCTACAGCGGGCTGTTCAAGACCTTCGTCGACGTCCTGGAGAAGGACTCGCTGACCGGGAAGCCGGTGCTGCTGGGCGCCACCGCCGGGACCGCGCGGCACTCGCTGGCGCTGGAGCACGCCCTGCGGCCGCTCTTCGCCTACCTGCGCACGACGGTCGCCCCGACGGCCGTCTTCGCCGCTCCGGAGGACTGGGCCGGTGGCGAGACCGCGACCGCGGGGCTCACCAGCCGGGTGCACCGCGCGGCCGGCGAGCTCGCCGACCTGGTGGCCGGCCGGCCGCCCGCCGCTCCGGCCGACCCGTTCGCCGACCCCGCGACCTCCTTCGAGGACCTGCTCCGCGGGAGCTGAGGCGCCGGATCAGTCGTCCTCCTCCTCGCCGCCTTCGTCCTCGCCGCCTTCGTCCTCGCCGCCTTCGTCCTCGCCGCCTTCGTCGTCGCCGCCGTCCTCCTGCTCGACGACGCCGCCCTCGTCGAGCGACCCCCCGCCCCCGCAGGCGGTGAGGGTGAACGAGGCGGCCGCGATGGCGGCCCCGGCCACGGCGGTGCGCCAGCGGTGGGTGGGAAGGGTCGAGCGGGTCACAGGTCCTCCTCCGGGACGGCCGACGGTCCCCGGCTGCTTGTCCCCGCGGGGCTGCCCCGAAACGGCCGGCTCAGCCGGTGGCGTCCGGCGACGGCGGCGCGCTGCCGCCCTCCTGCGCCTCGCCGAGCATCAGCGCGGTGATCGTGGCCCGGTCCGCGGGTGAGGGCAGCCCCCACCCCGGCTCGTAGCCGTAGACCTCCCGCAGCGGGGCGGAGGTGGTGCGCCCGGTCAGCACCTCCACCGACGTGGTGTCGATGAGCCCGGGGTGCGCGACGCCGCACGCCTCGGCCACCTTCAGCAGGTCGCGGCGCAGCGTGCTGATGTAGTTGGCCGCGCGCACCGACTTCAGCTCCGGGTCCAGGCCGCGGGTGAGCCAGGCGTTCTGGGTGGCCACCCCGGTCGGGCAGGTGTCCGTGTGGCACTTCTGCGCCTGGATGCAGCCGATGGCGAGCATCGCCTCCCGGCCCACGTTGACCATGTCGCAGCCCAGCGCGAAGGCGACGACCGCGTTGTCCGGGAGCCCGAGCTTCCCCGCGCCGACGAACGCGACGTCGTCGGCCAGCCCGGCCCGTGCGAACAGCGCGTGCACGCGGGCGAAGCCCAGCTGGAAGGGCAGGGACACCGAGTCGGTGAAGATCAGCGGTGCGGCCCCGGTGCCGCCCTCGCCGCCGTCGATCGTCACGAAGTCGACGCCGCGGCCAGTGCCGGCCATGAGCCCGGTGAGCTCCTCCCAGAACGCCATGTCGCCGACGGCGGACTTGATGCCCACGGGCAGGCCGGTCTCGGCGGCCAGCAGCTCCACCCAGTCCAGCAAGCTGTCGGCGTCGGAGAACTCCGCGTGCCGCGAGGGGCTGATGCAGTCCACACCCTCGGGCACCCCGCGCGCCGCGGCGATCTCCGCCGACACCTTGGCCGCGGGGAGGACGCCGCCGAGCCCCGGCTTGGCACCCTGGCTGAGCTTGATCTCGATCGCCCGCACCGGCGCCCCGGCGACGAGGTCCTTCAGCCGGGCGAGGTCGAAGCGGCCGTGCTCGTCCCGGCAGCCGAAGTAGGCGGTGCCGATCTGGAACACCAGGTCGCCGCCGTGGCGGTGGTGGCGGGAGATGCCCCCCTCCCCCGTGTTGTGCAGGCAGCCGGCCAGCGCGGCCCCCCGGTTGAGCGCCTCCACCGCCTGCGCCGACAGCGAGCCGAAGCTCATCGCGCTGATGTTGACCACCGACGGCGGCCGGAAGGCGGCGGCCCGCCCGCGGGCCGCCCCGAGCACCTTGGCGCAGGGCAGGTCGACGTCCTGCCCCGCGTGCACGTCGGTCGCCGGCACCGCCGGCCCGAAGGTGCGGTGGTTGATGACCGGGTAGCCCGCGGTGAACTCCAGGTCGTTGTCGGTGCCGAAGGCGAAGTAGTTGTTCTCCCGCTTGCTGGAGGCGTAGACCCAGCGCCGCTGGTCGCGGGTGAAGGGTCGCTCCTCGTTGTTCCCGGCGACCAGGTACTGGCGCAGCTCGGGCCCGATCGACTCCAGCAGGTAGCGGGCATGCCCCACCAGCGGGTAGTTGCGCAGCAGCGTGTGCTCCCGCTGCAGTAGGTCACGGACGGCGACGGCGGCGAGCGCACCGAGGCCGGCGGCCGCGGCACGGGGAAGGCTCGGCATGCCCCACTATGGCGCGCCCGGACGCGCCGCGCAGTCGCTGCGGCCGGGCGTCCGGGGCCGTCCTCGCCGGCCGTCAGAGGAAGAGGCTGAGGACCAGGGCGAGGACGAAGCCGATGGTGCCCAGCAGCGTCTCCATCACCGTCCAGGTCTTCAGCGTCGTCTTCTCGTCCATCTGGAAGAAGCGGCTCACCAACCAGAAGCCGGAGTCGTTGACGTGCGAGAGCACGGTGGCCCCGCCGGCGATGGCGATGACGATGAGCGCCAGGTCGACCGAGCTGAGCCCCTCGCTGGCCGCGACGACGGGTGCGATCAACCCCGCGGCGGTGGTCAGCGCGACGGTGGCCGAGCCCTGCGCCACCCGGATGAGGGCGGAGATGACGAAGGCCGCGACGATCACCGGCAGCCCGATGTCGCCCAGCACGTCGGCCAGCGCGGCGCCGATGCCGCTGGCCCGGAGCACGCCGCCGAACATGCCGCCGGCCCCGGTGATCAGGATGATCGCGCAGACCGGGCCCAGGGCGCTGTTGAGCACCGACTCGACCTCGGCGCCGCTGTCGCCGCGGCGGCGCCCGAGCACCCACATCGCCACGAGTACGGTGATCAGCAGCGCGATGGGCGTGGCCCCGATCAGCTGACCCCAGCGGACCAACGTGGATTCCTCGTCGACGACGCCCTCGGCGGCGAGGGTGCTCAGCCCGGTGTTCAGGAAGATCAGCACCATCGGGAGGAGCAGCAGCGAGACGACCGTGGCGAACCGCGGCGGCGCGGGCCGGGTCGCCGTCTCCGTGCCGGTGCGGCCCGATGCGATGCCCGGCGAGCTGCCCTCGACCGACGGGTCAGGGGCGTTGTCGGCGGCCTTCGCCTCGTCGGCCAGGATGTTCGGGACGGGCAGCTCGAACTTCCTGCCGGCCCAGAGCCCGAACAGGTAGCCGCCCACGAACCAGGTCGGGACGCCGATGAGCAGGCCGAAGACCAGCACCAGCCCGATGTCCGCCCCGATCAGCCCGGCCGCCGCGACCGGCCCCGGGTGCGGCGGCACGAACGCGTGCATGACCGCGAACGCGCCCGCCACCGGCAGCCCGTAGGTCAGCAGCGAGCCGCCCAGCCGGCGGGCCACCGTGAACACGATGGGCAGGAAGACGACGAGCCCGGCGTCGAAGAAGATGGGGAAGCCGAACAGCAGCGCGGCGATGCCCAGGGCCAGCGGTGCCCGCTGCTCGCCGAAGCGGTGGATCAGGCTGTCGGCGAGCACCTGCGCACCGCCGCTGTGCTCGAACAGCCGCCCCAGCATCGCCCCGATGCCCACCAGCAGCGCCACGCTGGCCAGGGTCGAGCCGAACCCCGTGGTCATGACCTCGACCACGTCCTCGAGCGGAACCCGCGTGGCGAGGGCCACCGCGAGGCTCACCAGGATCAGCGCGAGGAAGGCGTGCAGCTTCACCTTCATGATCAGGAAGAGCAGGACCGCGACCGCGGCGGCGGCGATCAGCAGCAGCGGTCCGGCACCCAGGGCCGGTTCGGCGTCGGGCATGGCTCCTCCAGAGGGGTCAGGTCGGTGCGGTCGAGGCGTCGTCCAGCGCATCGAGGGTGGTGAGGACGTCGACCAGGGCCGTGGTGGACCGGTCGACGAGGGGACGCAGCTGCCGGTAGACCGCGACCGCGTCCGGGTCGGGCAGCACCGGCTCGTGGACGTCGACCAGGGCGGTGGCGGCCGTGAGGTCGGGCAGGGCGCCGAGGGCGTGCCAGCCGAGCAGGCAGGCGCCCAGACCGGTGCCCTCCGGGGATTCGGCCACCCGCACCGGCAGGTCCAGGGCGGAGGCCAGCGTGCGGATCCAGAGCGGCGAGGCCACCGCGCCACCGGTGGCGCGGACCTCGCGCACCGGCACGTCCGTCGCGGCGAAGGCGTCGCGCACCAGCGCCAGCTGCTGGCAGACGCCCTCGACGGCAGCGCGCACCAGGTGGGGGCGGCGGTGCTCGCGGCGCAGCCCGAGGTAGGCACCGCGCATCCCCGAGCGCCACCACGGCGCCCGCTCCCCGAGCAGGTAGGGCAGGCACAGCAGCCCGGAGCTGCCGACCGGCACCGCCGAGGCCTCCTCCAGCAGCCGGGCGTCGAGGTCGTCGGCGGCCTCCCCCACCGGGCCGTCCGCCCCGTCGGGGCCTGCGGCGAGCGCCTGCGCGGCCCACCGCACCACCGACCCGCCGTTGTTGATGGCGCCGCCGACCACCCAGGCGTCGTCGGTGAGCGCGTAGCAGAAGAGCCGCCGCCCCGGGTCGACCGTCGGGCGGGGGACGACGACCCGCATCGCCCCGCTCGTGCCCAGCGAGACGGCGGCGACGTCCGAGCGCACGGCGCCGACGCCCAGGTTGGCCAGCACCCCGTCGGAGGCGCCGACCACCACGGGCAGGCCGGGCGGCAGGCCGGTCGCGGCGGCCACCTCCGGGCGCAGGCCGGGCAGCACCGCCGTCGTCGGCAGCACCTCGCCGAGCTGGCCGGGGCGCACGCCGGCGATTCCCATCGCCTCCTCGTCCCAGCGCCCGCCGTGGATGTCGTAGAGGCCGGTGGCCGACGCGCAGGACCGGTCCAGCACGTGCCGGCCGCCGCAGAGGGCGGCCAGCACCAGCTCCTTGACCCCGCCCCAGCGGGGCACGCCGGCCACCCGCGCGGCGTCCTCCGCCCGCTGCCACGAGAGCTTCACCAGCGGCGACATCGCGTGCACCGGGGTGCCGGTGCGGGCGTGCAGATCGGCGGCGCGACCGTCGGCCACCAGCGCCTGCGCCCACTGGGCGGCGCGGTCGTCGGCCCAGGTCACCACCGGGCCCAGCGGGCTGCCCTCGTCGTCCATGGGCACCAGGCCGTGCATCGCCGCGCTCAGCGCGACGGCGACGACGGCGTCCCCCCGGTCGCGGGCGAGCGCCCCGACCTCGCCCAGGGCCTCGACGGCGGCCGCGGCCAGCCGCCCGGCGTCGAGCTCGGCGCGGCCGGGAGCGGGCACGAGCAGCGGGTAGGCGACGCTCGCGACGTCGCGGACCCGGCCGTCGGTGCCCGCGGTGACCGCCTTCGTCGCCGTGGTGCCCGAGTCCAACCCGACCACGACGTCCACGGGCACCCCCCTGACCGGCTCGTCCGCTGGTCCGCATCGTTCCCGTGCGGGCGCGGGGCGGCAACAGGCCCACCCGGTCAGCCGGCCTCCGGACCCCCGCGCAGCCGCTGCCGGACGGCGACGTGCAAGGGCTGCAGCACCACGCCGTCGCGGGCGAGCCGGGCGCGGAGCTGCTTGCGGTGCCGCACCACCCCGGCCAGACCGATGGCCCAGAACAGGTACTGCACCGAGAACGCGGCCCGGAAGGCGTCCAGGTCGTAGGCGGTCGAGCTGCCCGGGGTGAGCAGGTCCAGCACCGCGCCGACCGCCAGGATGGTCAGCAGCGAGGCGACGAAGCCACCGACGTTGACCACGCCGCTGGCACTGCCGTGCCGCTCGACCGGGTTCTCGGTGCGGGCGTAGTCGAAGCCGATCATCGACCCGGGGCCGTTGGTGCCGAGGACGACGACCAGGAGCACGAGCAGCGGCAGCGGCGCACGGCCCGGCCACAGGAGCACGACGGTCCAGGCGGAGGCCGTCGCCGCGAGGATGCCGAAGACCAGGACCGAACGGCGCAGCGGCCACCGGGCGCACAGCCGGCCCAGCGCCGGGCCGACCCCCATGCCGACCAGCACCAGCAGCGTGAGCAGGGCGGCCGCGGTGCCCGGCGACAACCCTTGACCGACGACCAGGAAGGGGTAGCCCCACAGCAGCGCGAAGACCGTGCCCGAGAACTGGGTGACCAGGTGGGTGTAGAGCCCGATGCGGGTACCGGGCTCGGCCCAGGTGTCCGCGAGCCCCCGGCGCAGCTGCGCCAGGTCCGGCACGGCCGCGCGGGTGGCGCCCTCGGGTGCGTCCCGGAGCGCCAGGAGCACCAGCAGCGCGACGACCGCCCCGGTGGCCGCCGCCCCGAGGAAGGTCGCCGTCCAGGAGGTGGTGTGCAGCAGGGTGACCAGCGGGTAGGCGGCGACGATCGACCCGACCTGCCCGAGGATCCCGGTGAGCTGGGTGATCAGCGGTGCGGCCGAGCCGGGGAACCAGAAGGAGACGACGCGGAGCACGCTGATGAACGTCATCGCGTCGCCGGCGCCGACCAGCACGCGGGCGGTGACCGCGGTCGGCACGTCGCCGGCCAGCGACAGGACCAGCTGCCCGGCCGCCATGGTCACCGCGCCGGCGAGGATCATCCGGCGGGACCCGAAGCGGTCCAGCGCGACGCCGACCGGCACCTGGAGGCCGGCGTAGACGGCCAGCTGCAGCACGAGGAACAGCGACACCGCGGAGGCACCGGCCGAGAAGCGCTCCTGCGCCTCGACGGCGGCCACGCCGAGCGACGAGCGGTGGAAGACGGCGACCGCGTACGCCAGCAGGCCCACGGCCCACATCGCGTAGGCGCGGCCCGACGGACGCTCGGCGGAGGTCACCTGAGGAGGACACCACGACCCGGGCACGGTCTTCCCCCGGAGGGCCGTGACATGCCTCACCGGGCTCCGTCAGCCGGGCGTGTCACCCGGGCGTGGACCCCGGGCGTGGACCGCGGGCGTCGGCACGGAGCGCCTGCCGTCCGCGCGGGTGGAGCGTCACGCCCTCCGGGTGGCACCCGGAGGGGTGCCCCTGCGGACGCGGCTGCCGGGTCACCCGCCCCCGGCCGCACCGAGGAGTAGCCCCGCCCTTCCCCGGGCAGGAGCAGGCCGTGTCCGGTCCGGCCCGCCGCAGTGGCGGGCCGGGCCGCAGCCGTCCGTCCCCGAGACGAGAGGAGCGCCGTCCGTGGCGTCCGTCATCCACTACACGATCGCGACCGAGGCCGAGAAGAGCCCCGACTTCCGCCGGGTCCTCTGGACCGGGAAGAACACCCAGCTCGTCATCATGACCATCCCGCCGGGTGGGGAGATCGGCGAGGAGACCCACGAGGACATCGACCAGATCCTCACCTTCGTGAGCGGCATCGGGAAGGCCGTGATCTCGGGCAACGAGAAGAACGTCGCCCAGGGCGACCTCGTCGTCGTGCCCGCGGGCACGAAGCACAACTTCCTCAACACCGGCGAGAACCCGCTGGTCCTGTACACCGTCTACGGCCCGCCGGAGCACGCCGACGGCGCGGTGCACAAGACCAAGGAGGAGGCGGACGAGGCCGAGGAGTCGGGCCAGGACGAGCCGCCGGCCTCCTGACCGCGCACGACCTCCGGTCGTGGCCGGGCACCCGCGGGTGCC